>JAUWKW010000022.1 GCA_030614035.1 Chromatiales bacterium
GAAGTACCTTCTGAACAATCAACCACTCCGGTGGCTCGGGGTGCTGCATAACCGCAACCTTCTTAATGTCGGCTGGCACGGCGTCCGCTAATCTGGCGGCCACCTCGGCGTTGACCCGCCGCGGTGAGGGGGCAAACACGAAGCCAATGGCATCCGCCCCCGCCTCCACGGCGGCTGCAACAGACTCGCTGTCAGTTAAGCCACAGATTTTTACGAAGGTTTTCACCGGCCCGCCATGCACAACGCGCGAACAGCGGCGGCGGGATCAGCGCTGCGCATCAGGGATGTTCCGACCAAAGCCAGCCGGTAACCAAGCCCGCTCACAGCACGCACCTGCACAGCGTCGGTAATCCCACTTTCGGCAACCCAGGGGATCGTTCCCGGCAACTGCGGTGCAATTTCCGCAAAGTTATTGAAATTGACCTCGAGCGAACGCAGGTCCCTGCAATTTACGCCCAGCAGCACCCGGCAACGATCGCCATCGAAAACCGGTCGGACCGATTCGAGTACCGGCATGCAATGGTTGAGATGTGCGCTATCGAACACTTCCAACAATACGAACATGCCCAGCTCAAGCGCGCAATCGAGCATTTCTTGCATCAGGCTACGGTCGAGGATTGCTGCGACCAGCAGTACGCCGGCTGCCCCATAAGCCCGCGCTTCGAGAACCTGGTAGGGCGAAACAAGGAAATCCTTGCGCACAACCGGCACCGCGACACCTGCGGCGACAACCGACTGCAGATCCGCGAGGCTGCCGTGGAACTCGGACGGCTCCGTCAGCACCGACAATGCCGTCGCACCGCCACTGACATAGGCTTGCGCCTGATCGATGGCCAGTGCGGAGGGTTCCGTCAGCGTCCCTTCCGATGGCGAACGGCGTTTGACTTCCGCTATCAGGTCAAAACCGGCATCGCTGAGAATCAGTGGCGGCGGCGCGGTGGATTGTTCGGCCCGCTGCCGCATCTCGGCCATTCCGCAGGCAATCTCGGCGATGGCCACCCGCGCCTGGCTGGCTTTTGCCATCCGCTCCAGAAAGCTTCGCTGTAGCGGTTGATCGATGCCGGCCGCCATCATGCGCCCCTATCCACACCGCGCAATTTGCTCAACAACTGGGCAGCGGCGGTAGACTGAAGTGCATCCGCGGCGCGTTTCAGTCCAGCCTCCAGATCTGCGGTTTCCCCGGTCAGTTCCAGCACCAGTCCGGCGCCCAGCAGAAGCGCATCACGATGGGGTCCGGTGTCATCGCCGTTCAGGACGGCCTCTAGTGCACTGGCATTCTCACTCGCATCACCGCCTGCGAGGTCGGTCGCCGAGCATCGCGGGATTCCGTAGTCTGCCGGATCACGCCGCTCCCGCCGCACTTCGCCTGGAGTAACAATAAACAGTTCGAACGCGCCGACAGGCGTCGCTTCGTCCCAGCCCGGCTCGCCGTGCACGACAAATGCACGTTCGATTTGCATACCCGACAGCGTGTCCGCCATCAGTTCTGCCATCTCGATGCTGTAAGCGCCAATCAGGGAAAACGGCGGTTCTGCCGGATTGCTTAACGGGCCGAGAACATTAAATAGCGTTCGCACGCCCAGCGCTGCCCGCACAGGTGCAATGACTTTCATCGCCGGGTGAAAGTTAGGTGCGAACAAGAATGTAAAATTAAATCGCTGGAGATCCTGGACGGCCGTTTCCGGATCTGCAGGAAGTGGATATCCCAGCGCTTGCAGCACGTCGGAACTGCCGGACTTGCTGGATACGGACCGGTTACCGTGCTTGGTCATTGGGACTCCGCTGGCAGCGGCCAACAACGCTGTGCCGGTAGAAAGGTTGAAACTTCCGGACTTGTCGCCACCCGTACCCACCGAATCGGCAGCCCGGATGCCGTCTGGTAATGTCGGCTTGCGGGCCAGTGCACGCATTGCCGTCGCGAAGCCCCGAATTTCGTCGGCCGTTTCACCTTTGGCACGCAGCGCCGCCAGCAATGCGCCAGCCCGGGCCGGCATCATGCTTTCATCGGCCAACATTTTCATCAGTGCAGCGGCTTGATCAGAATCGAGGTTCTGGCCCTCCAGCAGTGCCTCTAACATGTCCTTTGAATCCATGGCCATCTGATCCTAGCCGGCACCGAGCTGTAAAAAATTGTCGAGCAAGACCTCACCGTCGGGAGTCAGCACGCTTTCAGGATGGAACTGCACACCCTCCATCGGCTTGTCACGGTGTCGCACTGCCATGATCTCACCACCTGGTGTCCGGGCCGTGACAGTCAACGTGTCGGGGACGCTGTCCCGTTCCGCGGCCAGCGAATGGTAACGGCCAACTTCCAATGGGTTGGGCAGGCCAGAAAAAATCGTTGCGCCGTCATGATCAATCATCGATGTCTTACCGTGCATCAGGCGCCGGGCTGAAACAATGCGGCCTCCAAGGTGGTCGAACAGGCACTGGTGTCCCAGGCAAACTCCGAGAATGGGAACCCTGCCTTCAAACGCTTCGATCATTGCCAGTGATACACCGGCGTTTTCCGGCCGCCCCGGGCCTGGTGATATAACCAAATGGCTAGGCTTCATATCCAACGCTTCAGCGACCTCGATCTGATCGTTTCGATACACGTCTACTTCAGCGCCCAGCACGAGGAAAGCTTGCACCAAGTTGTAGGTGAACGAATCGTAGTTATCAATTAGCAGAACGGCGGGCATCACAGTCCCTCCTCAGCCATCGCCAGTGCGCGGCTTAGAATTTCGCTTTTCGCCAGTACCTCTTGGTATTCATAATCCGGAAGACTGTCCGCTACGATTCCCGCACCCGCCTGGAAGCTAAAGCGATCACCCTGAAAAACCAGCGTGCGAATCGCGATGGCCTGATCCATATCGCCATTGTTGCCAAAGTAACCGACTGTCCCGGCGTAAACGCCGCGCCGTATCGGCTCCAATTCGTCGATCAGCTCCATCGCCCGTACTTTTGGCGCACCAACCAGGGTTCCCGCAGGAAAGACCGCGGCGAACAGATCGAATGCATCCTTGTCGTCCCTCAGGATTCCCTGCACGCCGCTGACGATATGCATCACATGACTGTATCGTTCGATTGCCCGGTATGGTTCGACCCTGACGCTGCCCCCGGCCGCGACCCGACCAAGATCGTTGCGTGCCAGATCGACCAGCATGACATGTTCAGCATTCTCTTTTTCATCGATCAGCAGCGAATGTTCGTTGTCGCGGTCCTCCTCGGCATCGGCGCCACGGGGTCGTGTGCCCGCAATCGGTCTCAACGATGCATCGCGACCGCGAAGCCGGACCAGCGCTTCGGGAGATGATCCAACGACCTGCATATCACCCAGATCACAGAAAAACATGTAGGGAGAGGGATTTAACAATCGCAGTGCACGATACGTTTCGAATGGCTCTAGCCCGTGCAGTCCGGCGAATCGAACCGATAGCACGAGTTGGTAAATGTCTCCCTTGGCAATGTAGTGTTTGCTTCGTTCCACGGCCGCCATGAACTCGTCGGCCGATAAACTTGATTGCACTGGGCCGAGCTTGGCTCTTTTCGACACCTTTGGCATGGGTCCGGCGAGCAATCGCCTGACCTCGCCTCGCAAGTCCTTGCGCTCGGTATCCTGACCCGCATGCAGCAACGCGATTCTCCGTGTGAGATGGTCGAAAACGAGCAGAGATTCCGGCGCCAGAAATGCTGCCTCCGGTGCTCGGGGATCATCGGTCAGCTGCGGCGGATTCGGCAGGCGCTCGAAATACCTGACGGTGTCATACCCGGCGCTGCCAACCAAACCGCCACTAAACGGTAGTTCGGGGATATGTGGCCGTAGTTGTGGAGTCCGCGACACTGCATCGCGAAACGCGCCCAGTAATTCTTCCTGATTTCCAGGTCGCGGAAAAGATTGTCCATCGTAAGTCAGGCCGGCATCGTCAAGGCGTAGTTCAAGCGCCTCGCCGAATCCGAGAAATGAGTAGCGCGCAAGCCGGACACCACCCTCTACGCTCTCCAGCAGAAAGCGCGGTTTCAGCGGGCGAAGTTTCATGTAAGTCGATACGGGTGTATCAAGGTCTGCAGCTATGTCAAATGGTGCTTGCATCTACTTCCTGGCATTCATTCGGAGCAATAAAAAACCCATCCCCGTTAACACGGAGATGGGTTGCTGGCTTTATGGACGCTACAGACTAGCCAGCGACCCTCTCCGCAGAGAGGGGCCACCACCAGTTCAGTCTGTCGCGCGTCGTTACCATCGGCTCAGTATCACCGGCGTCCAGGGGCATCGTCAAGGGCCAGTGTGAGTTACAGGCCATACAGTATCGGCAGGACAATCGAAAAACCCAGCCACATGATCACCGTCAGGGGTATGCCGACTCTGAGAAAGTCGGTGAAGTGGTATCCGCCGGCGCTCATGATCAGGAGATTCGTCTGATAACCGATGGGCGTGGCGAAACTCATGTTGGCACCAAATATGACCGCGAGGATGAATGGCTCGGTTGGCGCACCAAGCTGCTGCGCGACGCTTATCGCGATCGGTGTACCAATCACCGCTGCTGCATTATTAGAAACAACGTTGGTAAGTACAATCATTAACAACATCAGACCGCTCAGTATCAATGGCGTGGGAAGTCCGCCGGTTACGGCGACAAAAATTTGAGCAATGTATTCCGCGCCGCCAGTTACCATTAGCGCAAACCCGAGCGAAAGGCTTGCGACGATAATCATAATGACCGGAATGTTCAGCGCATCACCGACATCTCGCCACCTGAGCGAACCGGTAACTAACATTAAGCCCACGCCACCCAACGCACTAATGGATATCGGCAGCAGACCCGTGGCAGCAAAAAATACCACGCCTATCATGATGCCCAATGCCAGGTTTGCGCGGTCCGTATGCGGCAAGTCGGTAGTGCCATCGAGTACCATCATCGATCCGCTGGCGCGAAGATCGGCTATAGCGTCCCGTGAACCCTGCACAAGCAACACATCACCGGCCCTCAAGCGGGTCGCGTCCAGATCACCCACGACATCGACCGATGGTCGGGCGCGGTGTATGGCCAGCGGCATTAGCCCATAACGCTCCGTGAACTGCGCCACGTTCAATGTCCGTTGGTGTAGCGGCGAACCTCGCGAAATGACGACCTCGGCAAGTTGCTGTCCTTCCGTCGCCAGTGGAAATTCTTCACTGATTGGGTGCTCGATATCACTGGCGTTGAACAGGGTTGCCCCGAGCAATTGCTCGAACTCCTTCAGTCGGTCAGCAGTATCCCTTACATACAACCGATCGCCTAGCTGCAGCGTGAGTTCAGGGAGACGTGCAACAGTAAGATTCTCGCCACGTTGAATCCGATCGACACGCATACGGTTTTCGGTCTTTGCCAACACCGCTGAGAGAGTTTCTCCGAATGCATAGCTACCTTCGTTCACATGAAGCAGTGCCTTGAAAACACGCGGCGAAATATCGGACATCGGAGGCTCGCGCTCCGGAAGCAGGCGCGGCGCAACAAGCCACAGAAACAAGATGCCGGGAATACCCACAATCACTACCGGCCAGGAGAAATCGAACATTTCCAGAACCGGCAGACCCCGATCTGCAACGATCCCCACGACGAGCAGATTGGTCGAAGTACCAATGGTTGTCGCCATGCCGCCAATCAATGTTGCCAGGCCCATAGGCAGCAGCATGCCGGACGGTACGGCGCCGCTTCTGAGGCACACGGCGATCAGGATTGGCAGCAGCATAACGACGATAGGAGTGTTATTGAGAAACGCGCTGGCGACTGCACCAATTACTAGCGTCGTCAGTAACGAAAGACCCGGGCGTTCCTGCCATCCACTCGCCATAATCGACGCCAGTGGTTGAAGTGCGCCAGTGGTTTCAAGTCCCTTGCTGACGATCAGTAACGCGCTGATCGTAATCAGCGCCTCGTGACCAAAGGAGCGAAAAAAGTCCGCCGGCTGCACGCTGCCATAAGGAAACAGGTAAAAGCCGAGTACGAGCAAAGTCAGGACCGCCAGACCTGTGCTTTCCAGCGGAACGCGATCCCTGGTAAACAGAAACAGGGCGACACCGGTCAAAAAAATGACGGCAAGAGCATGTATGTTTGGAGGTGGGGGCAAGGCCTTCGCTCTGGCTAAAAGGGAAAACTTTTTCGAGGCCGTTGGGGCCGATTTGGTCCGTGAATCCTATAGCAC
The DNA here is from genome assembly GCA_030614035.1 of Chromatiales bacterium. Taxonomy (GTDB): domain Bacteria; phylum Pseudomonadota; class Gammaproteobacteria; order Steroidobacterales; genus JAPUGB01. Next base: position 6,169 of record JAUWKW010000022.1, read on the forward strand.
GGAAATACATTATCCCGCAATGCGGCGATCGCCGCAGGCGACGCCGTATCAGCCTTTTACCGTCACGGCGGAACACGAATTCAGCGCCGATTGCGCGACAAGGCCCAGGTCATGCGCATGAGCCGCCGGTAATCTCGTAGCGGCAGGGCATGTCGCTTACGGTCGCCGTACATGTTGATAGTATCTGCGCAAGCTATCGTCGGCAGCAGGTTGCAATAATCTATTGTGGGGTGGTTTGACGCAGCAGACGGGAAGATCGCCCACGGAGATATCGCAAGTAAATGACGATGACGCAGGCTACGCTGACGAATCAAGCGCTCTGCATCCTTTAGTCCGTAATGCGGGGCCAGGTTGCGCACCAAATCATTGACACCAAGTCCGGGAAACGGCCCTCGCCGGCGGGCTAGCGCTGCAGACTCGCGAATGAGCACGCGTTTCATCGACCCCAGCCATCGGGCTACAAGTTGCAAGGATTTAAAATCGAGCGGATTCAGATCAAGCCTGTCGACCAGGTCACCAATTCCGACAAGATGAACCGCAACACGACGATTCAGCATTGCATCGAGCCGAAGACTGGCCCATGGCCAATCAACGCAATCGATGAGATTGTCCGCGAAGCGTAGTCCCGCCCGCAGTATTGGACGCAATCGCCGAAACCCGATACCGGCGATCGGGTCAGCGAGCCTGCTGACGTCAAGTTGCAATGCCAGCCATGCCGAATCGGCAGGCGCCTCGAACAGACTTTGCGGCATCGCGACCTCACACAGCTCCGACGAATGCAAATCCGACAGCGGAAGCGTTGTTGCTTCCGGAATCAGCACGACCCCCGGGTCCTGATGACTGATCCGGGTTAACTGCTCCCAGACGGAGTCCGGTTTCTCTGCGCAGGCAGAATCGTTCCGGTTGGCTTCGTCGGTGTCGAACCGCAGCCGCGACATCAATCGATTCGGTATACGTACCCCCAGATATGGACAGGCGAGCGACTCGGCCTCCCGCAATTTCATGAAGTCCGGTAACCCAGGATGATCCGCGAGTAACGAAAACATCAAGTGGCCAGGCCGGGGCTTGGTGCTGCCAAGAAAGCTGGGGAAATGCGCTTGCAATGCGGTGCAAAAAGCGGCGAAGTCCGAGTCACTGTTGGATTGTTTCAGCGTGTCATCCGGCACAGGCGTCAGGTCGACGCAAACTTTCCGACCGGCGGACAGCAACGGCGCAACGCGCTTGGCAATGCATGCGATGCTCGCCGAAAAGCCGTCGCGGTCCGCCCGAAGCTTCCGGAACCGCAAGCCAAATTGCCCCGCCAGAGCGCTAGCGCCAGTATCGGGAACCTGGCCGTCCGACAAGGCATCGATTGCGCCGCTTGCCAACAGACACTGGAAGCGCCGTTGCCAGTGCTCCCGGCGTGGTTCACCAGCGGCCGCCAGAATCGCAAGTCGCTTCTGTGAACTCAAATCCAAAGACGGCTGAGCCAGCGCCTGGGTTCGGCCTGCTGCGGCGCCGCGGTCTGAAGGGCGCGCGAACTGGCCCATGGAATTTACGGTCTCCAGCTTGGGCATTTGACCGAAAGATGCGTGTGTCCGGCTTGGCCAATAATGCCGCTGACTTATGGAACAGCTGATTAATCTGCCAAAAGACGGTGTCTGAATCGCCCGTCGAAAGCAGCCTTTTCGCGCTGATTGGTGGTGGGTCCTTCCATAGTGACAACGGTGGCCGTAAGATTCGCGGCGCGGATATCGGTCGTGAACGGTATCCAGCCAGGCGGGCACCGTCCGTCAATTGCAGTAAAACGGCATGTCAGTTCAAAAACGTCAGGCGCGGCCGGCACAAGATCCTGCTCTATCCGTGGCGGGACGACGCCAGGATATTCGCTTCGCAGAGAAAGACGAGGCGCTGCGACAAGATGTGCATGCGCTAGGCAACATGATCGGGGAACTGTTGATCGAGCAGGGAGGGCAGCCACTCTACGATTCTGTGGAAACTGCCCGTCAGCTCGCGATCGAAGCGCGAGAAGGCGATCCGGGGGCAGCCGAAAAACTGGATGACCTGGTCAGGCAACTGTCAGCGCCCAAAGCCCAGGAATTTATCAAAGCATTCTCGGCGTATTTCCAGGTCGTCAATAGCGCCGAACAGGTGCATCGTATTCGTCGACGCCGAGCCTACCTCAAGGATGCGGCGGTACGACAACCCCTGGGGTTGGACGAAACCGCCTTCAAGCTCCGGGACGCCGGGCTATCTTTGCAGGATGTGGGGAACCTGCTGGAAAAACTCCAGATCGAACCGGTATTTACTGCACACCCTACGGCAACGACCCGCCGAACGATATTGAGAAAACAGCAAAACATCGTGCGTCGTTTGATTGATATGCAAAATCCCACTCTCACGCCACAAGAAAACAGAACCTGTTTTGAGAACATTCGAGCGGACGTAACAGCAATCTGGCAAACTGAGGAGAACCCGGCGGAGGCACCGAACGTGTTCGACGAACTCGAACACATGTTGTTCTTTTTGACCGACGTCATCTATCGTGTCATACCGTCATTCTACGAGTCACTCCGTGATGCACTGAGAGAGGCGTACGGAGACGCAGTCGATCAGCTGCGACTACCAACGCTGGTTCGATTCGGTTCCTGGGTTGGAGGAGACCTTGCCGACGACCCGGAAACCAGTGCCAGAATCATCCGTGAAACGGCCTCACGCCATCGCTCTCTGATTCTGAATCTTTATTACAGCGAATGCCTGGCGCTTGCGGAGAAGCTCAGCCAAGGCTCAAGTCGGGTCGGCTACGACCAGAAGATCGACGATCGCATTGACGAATATTGCGACCAGTTTCCCAACACTCGCGGCTCGATCCCCGCCCGCTACCGGCGCATGCCGTATCGCATGCTGTTAAGGCTGGTGGCCGAGCGACTGCGATCCACATACGACGATGACGTCTACCCATACGAATCAGTGGATCAATTCATAATGGACCTGGAATTGATCGACGGCAGTCTGGAAGCGCACCACGGCGTAAATGCCGGCCTATTCGCAGTACGACGTTTGATCCGGCGGGCCGAGACCTTCGGTTTTCACTTTCTGACGCTGGACATCCACGAAGACGCCGATGAATTGCAGCGCGTTGTCGGGCAGAGTCTTGGTGAAGCCGATTGGGCCAGTCAAACCTCTGAGAATCGGGTTGAGCGGATCAGCCAGGCCCTGGAGAAGAATGAATCGGCTGCGCCGCGCCTAGATAACGAAAGTAAGCGGGCGTTATCGATCTGTCAGTCTATTGCGTTCTGCCGGCGAAAATATGGCCGGCGCGCCATCGGACCATTCGTCATCAGCAAATTTCGCGGCGTTGAGGACGCGCTGGCTGTCATTCTGTTGGCAGGCTGGAGTGACCTGCGCCGCAGCGACGGCACAATTGCAATCGACATTTCGCCGATGTTCGACACAGTTCATGAACTTTCCCGCGCTCCGAGAATTATGCAAGAGATGCTTAGCAATCCAGTCTATCGACGTCATCTGAAGACGCGTGACAATCAACAAACCGTCATGGTCGGTAATTCGGAGTACAGCGCCGATGGCAGCTTTGCTTCAGCGCGCTGGGCCCTCCAGTGGGCGCAAACAAAGCTGGTAGATCTGTTCGACCGGGAAAGCATCGAGTACACAGTGTTTCATGGTCGCAGCGGCGAAGCTGCCCGAGGGGGGCAGGCCGAGGACACGGCGGGCGGGCGATTGCGTGCTACCGAGCACGGCGAAGTTGTAAACGAGCGATTCGGCCTGCGCGGCATTGCATCCCGATCACTGGAAAAAGCTTTCAGCGCAGTTGCCATTGCAACCGCACTGCCGCGCAAAGATGTGCCTGAAGAAAACGAAGAATGGGCTACGATCATGGACTTGATCGCGCTAACCAGCCGCGATGCGTACAAAAACCTCGTATTCGAATCGGACGAATTTCCGGATTACTTCAGACACGCTACACCGATTGATGTTATCGAGCATATGCGTATTGGGCGCCAGTCCGACCGGCCGTATCAGGACTATCTCGCGGGCAACACGCGAACTTTGCCCTGGACGTTCGCGTGGACACTGAGCCGGTACCTGCTGCCATCGTGGTATGGGCTAGGCGCCGGATTGACCGCGGCGATCGATGCCTACGGTACGGATGTACTTGTAGAGATGAATCGCTCCTGGGCGTTTTTTCAACGCATGCTCGAAGACGGCGAAACAGCGTTGGCGATCGCGGATTTTGATATTGCACGGCGTTATTCATCTCTTGCCGGAAAACTGCACAAGCTGTATTTTCCGCGCATCGAAGCGGAGTTTGACCGATCAGTTACTACCGTTCTAGCCGTCAAACAACAATCGGAACTGCTCGAATCCAGCACTACTCTGCGTCGCTCCATTCGCCTACGCAATCCTTATGTCGACGCAATGAGCCTGCTGCAGGTGGATCTGTTGCAGCGTTGGCGGGCCGCAGACCGAAACGATGAGCAACTCCTTAGCGCGCTGTTGGCCAGCGTCAATGGGATCGCCCGCGGGCTGCACTCAGGCTAAGCAGCGAATCAAACCAGCTTGCTTCCATAATGGCGATATGAAGGCTGTTTTTCTCGATTTCGACTCGCTCGGTCCCGAAGACCTCGATCTCTCCGGTCTTCACCAACTGCTGCCGGATCTCACTAGTTTTCCAAGTACAAACGACAGTGAACTGCACGAACGTATTCGTGAAGCAGAGCTTGTGATGCTAAACAAAGTGTCACTGGACGATTCCGCGTTTGCGGTTGCTACCCGGCTGAAAATGGTCTGCCTTGCCGCGACCGGTACGGACAATATCGCGCTGAAAAGTGCCCGGCAACGCGGCGTCGCTGTATGCAACATCCGGGGTTATTGCACCCCGTCAGTAGTCCAACATGTATTTGCGTTGATTCTGGCCTTGACCCACCACCTGGATGAGTACCGCAGGCTGCTGGGCCAGGGTGCGTGGTCGGAAAGCTCGCAATTTTGTCTGCTGGATCTTCCAATCCGCGAAATCAATGGCAAAACTATGGGAATCGTCGGCCTGGGGTCACTGGGCCGCGGTGTTGCCAAAACAGCGCAGGCGTTTGGCATGACGGTAGTCGCAGCAGATTTAAGCTATCAGGCGACCGAGCCGCGAGATAACGGCGAAGCGCTCTCCGACATTCATCGGCTGCCATTCTCGGAACTACTGAGCATGGCGGATATCATCAGTTTGCACTGCCCCCTGAATGAGAAGACGCGTCATCTGATCGACGCCCAGGCGTTGACCGCTATGCGTAGCGACGCGTTGCTGATCAATACGGCCCGGGGCGGGCTGGTGGACTCACAGGCACTCGTCGATGCATTGACCGATGGCCAGATCGCCGGGGCCGGCATTGATGTCCTCGAGCAGGAGCCGCCAGTAGACGGGGATCCGTTAATCGAAGCACGGCTGGCTAACTTGATCGTTACGCCACACATCGCCTGGGCCGCAAAGGAGTCGCGGCAGCGCGCTCTGAACGAAATGCTTGCCAACATTGTCGCATTCGAGAACGGCGAAGCCCGCAACCGCGTCTGCTGACAAAAGCTCCGACTCATCGCCTGTCGCAGGCGACCGCAGGGCATCCTTGCTCAACCGCAGCTGGACACTCCGGAGCGGCCGTTTGCTTAATCTCGCTGTGCCCTCCCTGGCGCCGCTCGAATCGGCGTCCACTCGCCGAGGGGCTGCTGCTCCACGCAATAACCGCACTAAAGTTCGGCGCTCGATTCCTCTTCATCACACGGTTTCACCGGAATGGCGGCGCCGGGCTTCGCTCCCGACGACG
>JAUWKW010000079.1 GCA_030614035.1 Chromatiales bacterium
CTGGATACCGTCATTCAGTTCGATTCACTGGATCGTTCATCGGTGTTGCGGGTGGTCGATAAACTGGTCCTGGAATTAGAATCGCAGCTCGCACGCACCGATGTCACCCTGGAGTTGAATCCGGCCGCACGCCAATTGATAGCAGAGCGCGGCTATGACCCGAAAAGGGGCGCGCCACCCATGGCGCGGGGGATCCAGGCGCAAATCACGCGACCGCTGGCCGAGCAATTGTTGTTCGGTGATCTGGTCGACGGTGGTCACGTGATTATTGTTGTTGGCGACGACGGGGAGCTGGAGCTGGACGCCCAACCGAGCACCAAAAAGCTCGAGCATCTGTCCGAAGCACCATGAACGGACCGCTTAGCCAGGAAATAAGCGCAACAGAAAAAGGCTTTACCGTTCCCGGTAAATAATTCGGCCTTTGGTGAGATCGTAGGGTGTCAGTTCGACCGTGACCTTGTCGCCGGTCAGAATGCGGATGTAATGCTTGCGCATCTTGCCCGAAATATGCGCCGTAATGACATGACCATTTTCGAGTTCAACTCGAAATGTTGTATTGGGGAGCGTCTCCGAGACAACTCCGTCCATTTGAATAGCTTCTTCCTTTGCCACAAATCCTTCCAATAACCGGGCGCGGGCGAATTGTGCAAGAAGTTCCGTGAACTAGCAACCAGACTCGCCGGACGTTGCCGCGCAACGCCCGCTACCATAGCGCTGTCGTTGGAGCCGGCGGTTCTTCCCAGGCCGACACCGCAGGTTCACAGTCAACATATTGGTCGAGATACCCGATAAAGGATTTCCTTGGTATTGGCCGCATGCCCAGCGTCAAAAGATGGTCGGAGACGACCTGGCAATCGAGTAGCTTGACTTCCGTGTGTTGCAGCAGGTGGACCAGCCGGGCCAGGGCAACCTTCGATGCGTCGGGGGCCGCGCTATACATCGATTCGCCAAAAAAAATCCTGCCGATTGCCAGGCCGTACATGCCACCGACGAGCCGGTTTCCCTGCCAGGTTTCGACCGAATGCGCGTGACCCAGATCGTGCAGCTGCCGATATGTGGCGAGCATCTCATCGGTGATCCAGGTGCCCGTCTCGAAACGGCTATTGGCACAATTTGTGATGACTTCGTTAAAACATCGATCGATCGATACGGTGTATGTGCCCTTGCGCAGCGTGCGGCGCAGGCTGCGGGAAACATGAAATTCGTCCGGAAAAATGACCGCGCGTGGATCGGGCGACCACCACATAATTGGCTGGCCCTCGTCGTACCATGGAAATATGCCGCGCCGGTAAGCTACGATGATGCGCTCCGGTGTCAGGTTGCCACCGATTGCCAGTAAACCATCGGGATCTCTGAGAGCTTTGGCAACGTCCGGAAAACTGTCGGGCGGGTCGTCAGGCCGCAACCAGTGGATCTTGTTTTCCATTTGGCGAACCAACGCTCAGGCGGTGGCGTCAGGTCGTACGTGTCGGTGGGCCCAAGCCACTGTCATTGACCGTCTTTTCGATAGGGCATGTGATCCTGGACCGCTTCGATGTAGCTATCCACATAACTGCGCTCACGGCCCAGGAAATGGTCAACTGCCGTGGCAAATTGTGGATGCGATAGCCAGTGTGCCGACCAGGTTTCCACCGGTACGAATCCACGGCTGATTTTGTGCTCACCTTGCGTGCCAGGTTCGAAGCGTTCCAGGCCCTCCCGAATGCAGTAGTCGATGCCCTGGTAGTAGCAGGTCTCGAAGTGCAGACTGTCGTAGTAACCACTGCTTCCCCAGTAACGCCCGTACAGTGTCGTGTCGCTTTGGAAACAAATTGCCGTGGCAATCGCATCCGCGCCTTTGTAGGCGACAAACACGACGATGTTTTCGGGCATGGTCTGACTGATAGCACGAAAAAATTCGACGTTGATGTAAGGATGACGTCCGCGTTGCCAGAACGTGCTGGTATAAAGCGGCATCAATTGATCCCATTGGGCGTCATCGAGCTCCTGGCCGTGGCGGACTTCAAACCGGATCCCTGCTTCCCGGATTCGGCGACGTTCCCGTCGGGTCTTTTTTCTCTTGGCCGACGTGAATTCGCCCAGGAACGCATCGAAGCTTTCGTAATCCCGGTTATGCCAGTGAAATTGGCAGTCTTTGCGAATCAGCAGTCCGGAATCGGCCAGTTGCTGCACTTCAGTCTTTTCCGGGAACAAAAAGTGCAGCGATGATGCCCCCATCTCATCCGCCAGTTTCACCGCTGCGGCCAGCAGAAAATTGCAGTGCTCTGCGTAATCCTGCGAGCCGTCCACCAGGCAACGCGGCCCGGTAGCCGGCGTAAACGGTATCGCTGAAACCAGCTTCGGGTAATAGTCCAAACCGGCACGGCTGTATGCGTCCGCCCAGGCGAAATCGAACACGAATTCACCGTAGGAGTTGGATTTACGGTACAGCGGAAGCGCAGCGATCAGACTACCGTTGTCATCCACCTGTAAAAGGTGACAGGGTTGCCAGCCGGAAGCGGCGCCAACCGAGCCGCTTTCCTCCAGTGCATGAAGAAACTCGTGACGTACAAAGGGATTATCGGTACCGGCCAGACCGTTCCAGGTTCCCGGCTCAACTTCGGCGATCGACTGTACTATCCGGGCCTGCATAAAACAGTGGCGCTATTCAATTTTTTGCGGCGGTCTCCAGCGCGTCGAGATATTTCTCCGCGTCCAGTGCCGCCATGCAGCCACTGCCTGCAGACGTGACCGCCTGCCGATAGACGTGGTCAGCCACGTCGCCGGCCGCAAACACGCCAGAGACACTGGTAGCGGTGGCGTCGCCGTCAAGACCGGACTGCACAACGATGTAGCCATTATCCATGTCCAGTTGACCGGTGAACAGATCAGTATTCGGATTGTGGCCGATCGCGATAAAGACTCCGCCAACGCTTAGCTCGCGCATGGCGCCTGTGTCTTTGGTACTGGCCAGCTGTAATCCGGTCACGCCGGATTCGTCGCCAAGCACCTCATCTACGACATGGTCCCAGATGATTTCCACCGGCCCGTCGGGTTCGTTCCTGGCAAACAGCTGATCCTGCATCATTTTCTCGGCTCGCAACGCATCGCGGCGGTGCACCAGCGTGACCCGCGACGCGATGTTCGACAGGTACAGGGCGTCTTCCACCGCGGTATTACCGCCACCGACAACGGCGACCGGCTGATCCTTAAAGAAAAATCCGTCGCAGGTTGCGCAGGCGGAAACTCCGCGGCCTTTAAAGCGTTCCTCGCTTTCGAGCCCCAGGTATCGGGCCACCGCGCCGGTCGCAATGACAAGTGCGTCGCAACTGTACTCGCCGTCGTCGCCGGACAGCCGAAATGGGTGCTGACTCAGATCCACGTTATGAATATGGTCGTTGACGACGTCGGTGTTAAAGCGCTCGGCGTGTCGCCGCATGCGATCCATCAGGTCCGGGCCTTGCAGGCCTTCGACGTCGCCGGGCCAGTTGTCGACATCGGTGGTCGTCATCAGCTGTCCACCCTGTTCGACGCCGGTGATCAGCACCGGAGCCAGATTGGCGCGGGCGCCGTAAACCGCAGCGGCATATCCAGCGGGGCCGGAACCTAAAATCAGCAACCGGCAGTGCCTGGCTTGGGTCATGTATACTTTCCCGATTCTGGCTGTTGATGATAGCCAGAAGTTGTTGTGTCGCGAGTCTTTGGCGGCCTCGAACCGCCGGCCGGCTAGTGTATGGGAAAGGCTCAGGGCGAGCAAAGGCTCGGCCCGAAACCCAGTGCTACCGCGGAGTTCAGTCATCGGACGCCGCGGTTGTGGTCAACGGTGGGCCTTTACCGAACAAGCTGGTATGATCTCGTGCCGTTACCTCTTATTATTTAAGTAGTTAGCTTCCATTCTTGGTAATTCACTTAATGTGGATAGAGTAGCTCGACTGGCAGGCCACAAGGCCACCAACGGACTGGTCACACGCACGGTGCGGGAAGCCGCGCTGTGGGTGCTCGGGGCCATCGCGCTGATCATGCTGCTCGCGCTGTTGACCTATGATCCGCGCGACCCGGGTTTCAGTCATACCGGTGACGGTGGGGCGCTGCACAACCAGATTGGTGCCGCCGGTGCCTGGTTTGCTGACTTTGCCTACTACCTGTGCGGGGTGCCGGCTTTCCTGTTTCCGGCCCTGATGATGCTGGCCGGCTGGCTGGTGTTTTCCGAACGCACAAATCCCGGACCGCTCCAGAAAAAGGTCATGGTTACCCGTTTCGGCGGTTTCGTGATCACGCTGCTGACCAGCTGCGGATTGGCAACGCTGCATTTCGTAAATCAGGAAATGCGCGAGTCGGCGGGTGGCGTCCTCGGCGAGATGGTCGGCTCCGGTTTGCAGGGTGCGCTGGGGGTTTTGGGCGCGACGCTGTTGTTGCTGGCCTTGTGGCTGGCTGCAGTGTCGCTGTTCACCGGCGTATCGTGGCTTGCAACGATGGACCGCATCGGCCATTGGGTGTTGTGCAGCATCGAGGCGATCCGCGTGTGGCTGAAGGAGCTGCGGGATCGCGCCAAGGCGCGGCAGGTTCAGCAGCAGCGGCAGACCCTGGTTCGCAGGCAGTGGGAGAAAAAAGCCAAACAACCGCCGCCGCTAATCGATGCAGTGGTGCCCGGAATCGAGCCCGGTAAACGCGTCGAACGGGAGCGTCAGGTCCCGCTGTTCGATCCCTCTGGGGCAGGAACGCTGCCCCCCCTGTCGTTGCTGGACGATCCGCCAGCGCACGGTCCCGGGTACTCGCGGGAAGCGCTGGAGGGAATGTCGCGGCTGGTCGAACTCAAGCTGCGTGATTTCGGTGTCGAGGTTGAAGTCGTCGCCGTGCACCCTGGGCCCGTCGTCACCCGCTTCGAACTGAATCCGGCGCCCGGCGTCAAAGTCAGCCAGATCAGCAACCTGTCCAAGGACATCGCCCGCTCGCTTTCAGCCGTCAGTGTCCGGGTCGTCGAAATCATTCCGGGTAAATCCGTCGTGGGACTCGAGATTCCGAACGAGACCCGCGAGCTGGTCACATTGGGCGAGATTCTCAAGTCCAAAGCTTACGAAGATATGCCATCGCCGCTAACGCTGGCGTTGGGGAAAGATATCAGTGGCAAGTCGGTAGTCGCCGACCTGGCTCGCATGCCACACCTGATGATTGCCGGCACGACCGGTTCTGGCAAATCGGTTGGCTTAAACGCGATGGTGTTGAGTCTCGTGTACAAATCCAAGCCCGAGCATGTGCGGATGATCATGATCGATCCCAAGATGATCGAACTATCGGTTTACGAAGGCATTCCGCACTTGCTATGCCCGGTCGTGACCGAAATGAAAGATGCGGCCAATGCGTTGCGCTGGTGTGTAGTCGAGGTCGAACGACGTTACCGGCTGATGGCAGCGTTGAAGGTACGCAACATCGGTGGCTACAACCGTAAGGTCCAGGCGGCGTTGGATAGTGGTAAGCCGATCGCCGACCCATCGTTCACGGCAGACCCTGAGCTTAGCGGAGATACCGAGGTGCCGGTGCTGCAGCCGCTGCCGAATATCGTCGTCGTCATCGATGAACTGGCCGACATGATGATGATCGTCGGCAAGAAGGTCGAGGAATTGATCGCGCGCCTGGCGCAAAAAGCCCGGGCTGCCGGCATGCACATGATCGTCGCGACCCAGCGGCCGTCGGTAGACGTCATTACCGGTTTGATCAAGGCCAACATCCCCTGTCGGATTGCTTTTCAGGTCTCAGCCAAAGTCGACTCGCGAACCATTCTGGACCAGAGCGGCGCTGAGAACCTGCTCGGGCACGGCGACATGTTATTCCTGCCGCCGGGTGTCTCGACGCCGTTTCGAGTGCACGGCGCATTCGTATCCGACCAGGAAGTGCATCGGGTCGTGCACCACCTGCGCGCCTCCGGCCAACCGATTTATCTCGACGAAGTAACACAGGAACTAATCGAGCCGATTCCCGGCGAACGGTCCACGGGAGAAGTCGACGGCGAAACCGATGCGCTATACGATCAAGCCGTGCAAATCGTCATTGAAACCCGACGGGCATCGATTTCCGGCATCCAGCGTCGATTGAAAGTCGGCTATAACCGGGCCGCGCGGATGGTGGAAACAATGGAGCAGGTCGGCATTGTCGGATCACTCCAGTCCAACGGGACGCGCGAGGTGCTGGTGCCGGCGTCGCCGGAAGAAGCCTGATTTCGTGTTTGCTCGCAAGTCCAAACCGGCGCGGCGGCGGTCCGCTGCGATCCTGCTGCTGGTACTTTCTGTATCAATCACGCCGCTGATTGTCCGGGCGGAACCCGATGCGGGGCTCGGGGTACTGCGCAATTTTCTCGAATCGGTGCAAACGATGACTGCCGCATTTGAGCAGGAATTGTTCGATGCCAACCGACAAAGCATTGAAGTGGCAGCAGGCACCTTAAAGCTCATGCGCCCGGGCCGGTTTCACTGGACCTATAGCGAGCCGTACGAACGCATCATCGTTGCCGACGGCGAACGCGTCTGGATGTATGACACAGACCTCGAACAGGTGACGGTGCGTGACCTGGACGCGGGCATGGGCAATACGCCGGCTGCGCTGCTGATTGGCGATGTTGAGGTGCTCGATAATTTCACTGTCTCCGAACCCACGCAGATTGACGACAATTTGTGGCTACAGCTGGTGCCGGTAGCACGTGACGGCGACTTTGACCGCATCAGGTGGGGGTTTTCCCGGGAGCGGCTGGTGCGACTGGAACTAAAGGACCGGCTGGGGCAGACGACGCGTGTAGAATTCACCGATATCGAGCTCAATCCAAAACTTGATAGCGATGAATTCCGATTCAACATCCCGGACGGCGCGG
>JAUWKW010000131.1 GCA_030614035.1 Chromatiales bacterium
ACCTCGTCTTCGCCCAGAGGCGCACCGTGGGTTTTCTCACTGCCTTTAAGGTTTGGCGCGCCATACCCGATGATGGTCTGGCAGCAGATCAATGATGGCCGGTCAACACAGTCCAGCGCGCCGCTGATTGCGGCTTTGACCGCCTCGGGATCGTGGCCGTCGACCTTGGCATTGACATCCCAGCCGTAAGCGCGGAACCGCTCCGGCGTATCGTCACGGAACCAGCCCTCAACCTTGCCATCGATGGAAATGCCGTTGTCGTCGTAGAAACAGATCAGCTTGCCCAGACCGAGGGTGCCGGCGAGCGAGCAGACCTCATGCGATATCCCTTCCATCAGGCAGCCGTCGCCGAGGAACACATAGGTGTGGTGGTCCACGACGGGAAACCCAGGCCGGTTGAAGCGTGCCGCCAGAGTCCTTTCCGCCAGCGCCATGCCGACCGCATTGCCCAGGCCCTGCCCCAGCGGCCCGGTGGTGGTCTCGATGCCGATGTCCAGGTCGTACTCCGGGTGCCCGGCGGTTCGGTAACCCAACTGACGAAAGTGACGCAGCTCATCGATGTCAATCGGATAGCCGGTCAGGTGAGCCACGGCATACAACAACATGGACCCATGGCCATTGGATAATACAAAGCGATCCCGGTTCGGCCACCTGGGATTTGCCGGGCTGTGCTGCAGGAAATCGTTCCACAGCACTTCGGCGATGTCGGCCATACCCATCGGCATGCCCGGGTGACCTGAATTCGCTGCTTGCACCGCATCCATTGCCAACGCGCGCACAGCATTCGCCAAATCCCGGCGGGTGGGTGGTCCGATGGCGGTTCCTGCTGTCGAAGCCATGTTTGTCTTGGATCGCGAGCCGCGAGCCGGCCCTGAGGCCGCGCATTGTCGCTTACTCGTCGGGCGCTCGCAATAATCACCGCAGCCCGATAGCCGGTTGCCGGACATTATGTCGTTCGGCGACACATCGAGGGCCGCACAGCCGGGGCAAGCTGCGGTTATAATTCATCGCTTCCGCCACAATAACGAGACAGCAAATGGCCAAACGCTACCAATTCACATCCGAATCCGTCTCCGAGGGACATCCCGACAAGATGTCGGACCAGATATCCGATGCCGTCCTCGACGCGATGATTGCCGATGACCCGACGGCCAGGGTTGCGGTGGAAACATTGGTCAAAACCGGATTCGTGGTGGTGGCAGGTGAGGCCACAACTTCCGCACAGCCTGACATCGAGGAATTGATTCGCGGGGTCGTGGTGGATATCGGGTATGACCACTCGGACCTCGGCTTTGACGGCCGCTCCTGTGCAGTCCTCAATGCCATCGGCAAGCAGTCGCCCGACATCGCGCAAGGGGTTGACCGCAAGGATCCGCGTGAGCAGGGCGCCGGCGACCAGGGTCTGATGTTCGGTTATGCCAGCAACGAAACTGCCGTGCTGATGCCGGCCCCAATTACGCTGGCGCATCAATTGGTGGCGCAACAGGCAGCAGTGCGCAAGGATGGCCAACTAAAGTGGCTGCGACCAGATGCAAAGAGCCAGGTCACCTTGACCTACGAAGACGATAAACCGGTTGGCATTGACGCGGTGGTTCTGTCGACCCAGCACGCACCGGACGTCAGCAACGACGAAATTCGCGAAGGTGTCATGGAACTGATCATCAAACCGATACTGCCAACCGAATGGTTGGGCCGGAATACCCGTTATCACATCAATCCTACCGGGCGCTTCGAGGTCGGCGGGCCGGTCGGAGACTGCGGCCTGACCGGAAGAAAAATTATTGTCGACACCTATGGTGGCATGGCCCGACACGGTGGCGGCGCATTCTCGGGTAAGGACCCGTCCAAGGTCGATCGCTCGGCGGCCTACGCATGTCGCTACGTTGCCAAGAATATCGTTGCGGCCGGCCTGGCCGACCGCTGCGAAGTTCAGGTGTCGTATGCGATCGGTGTCGCCGAGCCGACGTCAATCAACGTCGAAACTTTCGGCACTGGCAAAATTGCCGAGGAGCGGCTGACGGCATTGGTCAGGCAACACTTCGATCTGACGCCTTACGGTATTCTTGAAATGCTCGATCTGATCCGGCCCATTTACAGGTCTACCGCGGCATACGGCCATTTTGGTCGCGAGGAGCCGCAGTTTACCTGGGAGAAAACCGACAAAGCCGATGAACTGAAAGTCGAGACCGCTGCCTGACGACCGAACAGCTTCAGGTACAAACCGAACGCTTAAATACTCAATGAGGAGAAACATATGAGCACGGATCCCGCCGTGGCTTTAACGCAAGATTACAAGGTGGCCGATCTGTCGCTGGCAGATTGGGGCCGTAAGGAAATCGCGATCGCAGAAACCGAGATGCCCGGACTGATGGCAGTGCGCAAGGAGGTCGCCGGCCAACAACCGCTCAAAGGTGCCCGGATCGCAGGGTCACTGCACATGACCATTCAGACCGCCGTGCTGATCGAAACGCTGGTTGCACTGGGTGCCGAGCTGCGCTGGGCATCCTGCAATATTTATTCCACTCAAGACCACGCGGCGGCAGCGATAGCCGCTGCCGGAGTCCCGGTATTCGCGTTCAAGGGCGAGTCCCTGGACGAATATTGGGAATACACGCACCAAATCATGGACTGGCCGGACGGCGGTTTGCCAAATCGCATTCTGGACGACGGTGGCGACGCAACGCTGCTGGTCATTCTCGGCGCCAAAGCCGAGCAAGACCCGTCGGTATTGGACAACCCAAGCAGCGAAGAAGAGCAGGCGCTGTTCGCTGCGATACGCAAGCGGCTGGACAGCCACCCGGGCTGGTATGCCAAGCTTCACGATGCCATCGGTGGTGTCACGGAGGAAACCACGACCGGCGTCCAACGCCTGTATCAAATGCAAAAAGACGGTGAGTTGCCGTTCCCCGCGATCAACGTCAATGATTCCGTCACCAAATCGAAATTCGACAACCTGTACGGCTGCCGGGAATCGCTGGTCGACGGCATCAAGCGAGCGACCGATGTCATGATAGCCGGTAAAACTGCCCTGATCTGTGGCTACGGGGATGTCGGCAAAGGCTGCGCGCAATCATTGCGGGGTCTGGGTGCAACCGTGTGGGTCACCGAAATCGATCCGATCTGTGCGCTGCAGGCGGCCATGGAAGGTTACCGCGTCGTGACGATGGACGACGCGTGCGACCAGGTAGACATATTCGTGACCGCCACCGGCAATTACCACGTCATCAATCACGATCAGATGGCCAAAATGAAAAACCAGGCGATCGTCTGCAATATTGGTCATTTCGACAACGAAATCGACGTTGCCAGCCTGCGTGACTATCAATGGGAAAACATCAAACCCCAGGTCGACCATGTGATCTTCCCGGATGGCAAGCGGATTATCCTGCTCGCCGAGGGGCGTCTCGTAAACCTGGGCTGCGCTACGGGGCATCCAAGTTTTGTCATGTCCAATTCGTTCACCAACCAAACGATGGCGCAAATCGAGCTGTGGCAGAACACCGATAAATACGGTAATGAGGTTTACGTGCTGCCGAAACACCTGGACGAGAAAGTAGCCCAGTTGCATCTGAATAAACTGGGAGTAAGCTTGACGCGGTTGTCTCAGCAACAGGCGGACTACATAGGGGTTTCGCCGGACGGGCCATACAAGCCCGACTATTATCGCTACTGACCAAGTAGCGATACTGAGCCGATGCCTCACGCCAGCGGCAAACATCACGGGGGTGTGACACAAGCCCGGTCGGTCGATCGGAGCTAGGCTATATTGGCCCGCACTTAGGAACACGCCCGCGGATGCAGAACATTGCATAACGGTGAGCCAAGGTGCCAACTAAACCGCTCAGACTGCTTCACGTCACCGACCACCACCTGCACGCCCACTCCGAAAGCAGGATGCGTGGGTTGAACACCTACGACACATTGTTGGCCGTTATTGAACATGTACGGGCAGGTGAGCTGAAACCGGATGCGGTACTCGCGACCGGCGATCTGGTTCAGGATGAGACGCGCAAGGGATACGAACGGTTCATGAAACTGCTTGGGAGCTTCGGTGTGCCGGTGCATTGTATTCCCGGCAATCATGATGCTCCGCAGATCATGGCAGAAATGCTGAATACACCGCCCTTCCAGTTCTGCGGAACGGCAAATTACGGCAACTGGTGCATCATCATGCTAAACAGTGCCTGCGTTGGTGATGACGGAGGGCGACTGACCAACGATCAGCTTGAGTTCCTGGATCGAACTCTGGCGTCCAACTCTGCGCACTATGTGCTCGTGTGTCTGCACCACCAACCAGTTCCGATGGGCAGCCACTGGCTCGACGGAGTGGGACTGCGTAACAGTGACGATTTTCTGGAAATTATCGATCGCTACCAGCATGTGCAGGGCATAGTCTGGGGACATGTCCATCAAGCGTCTGACCGCCGCAGAAACGGCGTCAGGCTTTTCAGCTCGCCGTCTACCTGCTCACAGTTCCTGCCAAACAGCGATGATTTTGCGCTCGACTCCCGTCCGCCGGGGTACCGTTGGCTGGAATTGCGAGACACCGGCAGCATCGACACCAATGTAGTCTGGTTGGAGGCATCATGAACAGGCGAAAACAGTCATCGAAGCTTGGATCAGGTCGGCGGTTAGTCGGCGCGATCGTGGCGCTGGCGGGTCTGCTGCCGCTGGCTGCGACCGCTCGTGCCGATGCCCTGCCTGTATGGGAATTGAATGGAACCCAGAACCGCATCCTGATCATGGGCTCGATACATTTTCTGCGTGCCGAGGACCAACCGCTCGCCGACGAGCTTTTCGATGCGTACGAGGTGGCCGATGCTTTGTACATGGAAATCGACATGGATGACCTCAACCCGTTCTCGGCCCAGATGATCATGACCGAGTTGGGAACCGATCCGGATGGCAAAACGCTGCGACAGTTACTGGGTGCGAACACGTACAGAGAAGCCAGCAAAAAAGCTCAAGCGCTGGGTTTGGACCTCGCCATGGTGGATAACAGTGAACCGTGGTTTGCGGCACTGTTAATCACGCAGCTTCGACTGATGATGCTCGGATTCGATCCCGGCTTTGGGGT
>JAUWKW010000277.1 GCA_030614035.1 Chromatiales bacterium
CGATCCACGTAATTGATCGTCGTAATCAGGCACAGCATCACGGCGATACGCCAGCGCACAGCGAGCGTAAAGCTCATACCGAGCTCCTAGGATGTTCGATAATATTCTTATTTAAAATCATGTATTTGTTATGTTTATATAATATTCTTTCTCGGTCTTTACCGAGCGACAGCAATTGCCTGGGCGGCTTCGAAGGCTCCACAGTGGCCGCGCTCCGGCTTCAGCCGCGACCAACTTGCTTCTGCAGGCGGGTATTCTCTACCATAACCGGCTCGAATCTGCGCCTTTCGCGCCGGCAGCGATGCGATCGGACAGACGAAAACCCGACCAATCGGGTACCGTGCAGGCAATACCTTCAGGCAAGGAACATACATGAGCGCAGCAGCAGAAACTCTCGCGCCATCCAGCGCAACCCGGGAATTCCTGGATCAGGACCACAAACTTTTCATCAACGGGCGCTGGCAACGCTCATCGTCCAGTGAACGCACCGTCGTTGTGGATCCAGCCACTGAGGTGCAGATCACGACAACTGCAATCGCGGGCGAGGACGACGTCGAACAGGCGGTTGCAGCAGCGCGCGCCGCGTTCAAGGGCGAATGGTCAAAAATCAATTCGCACAATCGAACGCGGTTGTTGCTGAAATTCGCCGACGCAATCGACGCGAATATGGAGCTTTTTTCCGAGTTGGAAGTGCTGGACAACGGTATGCCCGTCGGTATTGCCGCATATTGTGTCCGGAAGGCGGGTTCCGATTTTCTGCGTTATTACGCCGGCTGGTGCACAAAAATTCACGGCCAGACGATCCCGGTGTCGCCGATGGAAGCAGCGAATGGAGACACCTTGACTTACACGCGCCGGGAACCCGTTGGCGTCGTGGCAGCAATTACGCCGTGGAACGCGCCACTGCCGATGGCCGTGATGAAGCTTGCCCCGGCACTGGCAACCGGGTGCACTATCGTGCTGAAACCGGCCGAAATTACACCGCTGTCGGCGCTGCTGCTCGGACACCTGGCCATGGAAGTCGGTATTCCGGACGGCGTCGTCAATATCCTTACCGGGCATGGATCCCAGGCCGGCGCAGCGCTGGTGGCACACGATGACGTCAATAAAATCGCGTTCACCGGGTCGACCGAAGTTGGACGCCAGATATTGCAGCAGGCGGGCGGCAACCTGAAAAAGGTGACTCTGGAACTCGGTGGCAAATCCCCTGTCGTGGTGTTTCCGGATGCTGATATCGAACGAGTTATCCCGGGTGTGGTCCGGGCAGCCTACTTCCTGCAGGGACAAAATTGCATGGCCGGGACGCGGCTATTCGTGCACGAAGACATCTTCGACGAGGTCGTCAACGGTGTGGCCGATGTCGTCAGCCATATGAAACTCGGACCCGGCCTGGACCCGAGTTCCGAGATGGGCCCCCTGATTTCTGCTCAACAACGCGAGACCGTCATGGGTTACATCCAGTCGGGCAAGGAATCCGGAGCGAAACTGATTACCGGTGGCGAAGCACTGGAAGGCAAAGGCTACTTTGTGCAGCCGACGATCTTCAGCCACACAAATCAGGACATCAAGATTGCCCGCGAAGAAATCTTCGGGCCCGTACTCTTTACCCAGGCGTTCGGGGATTCAGACCTCCAAACCATCGCGGATGAAGCCAACCGCTCGGATTACGGGCTCTCAGGTAGCGTCTGGACCCGGGACATTTCGGTTGGCCTGAAGATGGCCGCGCTGATCGATTCGGGCCAGGTCAGCGTCAATTGTCACGCGGCAGTCGATGCGGCCATTCCATTCGGAGGCAACAAGCTGTCCGGTTGGGGCCGGGAATTTGGCCAGGAAGGCCTGGAGCCGTACCTGAAGACGAAGGCAACGACCGTCCTGTTCTAACTTATTCCGGCTGCTGTTGTTGCCTGGGTGGACCTCAGCGGCGGCCTACCAGGGCACGGTCTCGCCATCCATATCGATGAACCGGCCCGTATCGGCGGACCCGAGGCGGGAATAAAGAGCCTGCTGGGCCCTGACGCTGTCAACCGGATCGATTGGGGCATCGGGCCCACCGAGATCGGTGCGACACCAGCCAGGCGACATCGTGATCACGATCAGATCCGGCCATTCGGCTGCCATGCCCCGGGCCAGGATATTCAACCCGGCTTTGCTCGATCGATAGGCATAAGCACCGCCGTGCAGATTTTCGGTAATCGATGCCAGACCGGTCGACATCATCACCAGCAGACGCTGGTCACCTGCTATCAGGTTGGGCCGTAAAGCCACAGCAATCTTGAACGGTGCCAGCAGATTGATCTCCAGCAGCTCCCGCCAGATCCCATAATCCATGTTTGCCAGACTCTGGTAGGCCATGCCCTCGGGCGCTCCGGCCGGCCCGAAGCTGCCTGCGTTATTGAGCAAGATGTCGATCGGGGTTCCGTCGAGTTGCTCGGCCAGCGCCTCGATAGCAGCGTGGTCGGTCACATCCAGTTGAACGATGCGCAACGCGTCACCGTGACGCTCGCGAAGCGCCTGCAGATCCGTCGCGGCTTCTGGGTCTCGCGCAGTGACCGTGACCTGCCAACCCTGATCCACATACTGCCGCGCGTGCTCGAGGCCGAGACCACGATTGGCACCGGTGATAAATACGTGTGGCATTTGGGTTAGTGCTTTCCGGTAATCACGCCGTT
>JAUWKW010000284.1 GCA_030614035.1 Chromatiales bacterium
GAGTCGCCAGGAGCTGTCTTGATGTCTGGTCAACCGACGCTGAAACGCGCTCTTTCCCTGCCGGTTATTACATTCTATGGCCTCGGTACCATCATCGGTGCCGGAATCTACGTGCTTGTCGGAGAGGTCGCGGGTAAGGCAGGCATGTTGGCGCCGTTGGCCTTTGTCGTGGCAGCCGGCATTGCCGCACTTACGGCTTTCTCGTATGCAGAACTATCCGCTCGCTACCCACGCAGCGCCGGCGAAGCGGTCTACGTCCACAGCGCGTTTGGCAGGCGTTGGTTGACTGCGGCAACTGGATGGGCCGTCGTGTTAACCGGCCTTGTGTCCGCAGCTACGATAACCAGGGGGTTTCATGGTTACCTCGATTTATTCGTAACGGTGCCGCCTTGGCTCGCGATTTCTGGCTGCGCATTGTGTCTTGGCCTGATTGCATCGTGGGGAATAAATGAATCGGCCTGGACGATTACCGCGATTACCGCACTTGAGCTATTGGGTCTTTGCCTGGTGCTGTTCTGGGCGGGCGACAGCCTTGGCGATCTGCCAGTTCGGTGGCGCGAAATGATCCCGGGAGCGACCTACGATGTCTGGGTGGCATTGTCGGCAGGCTCATTCCTTGCCTTTTATGCGTTCATTGGATTCGAAGATATGGTCAATGTTGCCGAGGAGGTGAAAAACCCCAGTCGCAATCTACCCATAGCAATATTTATCGCGCTGATTATTTCAACCTGTCTGTATGTCCTTATTGCGCTCGTTGCGGTGCTGTCGTTGCCGCTAGCCCAACTTGCGGCAAGCGCTGCACCACTGGCCGACATCGTCACCCAGCGCGGCCAGATTTCACGAAACATGATCGGGGGGCTTAGTCTGTTTGCGGTTATTAATGGTGCGCTCGTACAAGTCATCATGGCGTCGAGGGTACTTTATGGGCTCTCGCAGCAGGCCATGGCTCCCGCCAGCTTTTCGTCGATTAACCCGCGGACCAGGACGCCCGTATACGCAACCTTGTTTGTAACCGGAATCGTTCTGGCACTGGCGCTTTGGTTGCCACTGGTTACCCTGGCTGAAATGACGAGTTTTGTGCTGTTGACGATATTTGCGTTGGTCAACGCGGCTCTGGTGTGGTTGAAATTGAAAGGCCCGAGTCCGGCCGGGAGCGTAAGCTACCCCATCTGGATACCTGTCGCTGGCACCGTGGTCTGCGTTGCGTTCGTCTTGGTCAATATCGGCTTGGAGTTATTGTTTTAAACCTCCAGGCCGGACTGCATACTGAAACTCGTCGAAGTCGGTAACGACGTTCGAAGACACAACCATCGGGGATTGGTATTTTGCACCGAGGCATGCGTCACGGCCTGTTCGGACTCGTAACATCGACGGTGATGATCAGCGCATTGACGATCGGACCGCCGTCTGGCCGTTGGGACCGGCTCAGTATCGTATCCGCCTATGTGTGCCTGATCCTGTACGCGTGGGCACTCGTGATTGGGCCAATTCGCGTCTTGCGAAACCGGCCACCGCAACTGAACGTGTACCTGCGTCGTGATATCGGTATCTGGGCGGCGATTTCCGGGCTGCTACACCTGCTAATCGGTACCGACGTGTCCATGAATCCTGTTTATCTAGGAAAATTCGTTACCGGTCCCGATGGATTTGCAAGCGCGGAAATTCGTTCCGGCTTGTTCTCCTGGGGCAGCATCACCGGCTTCGTTGCCGGCCTGATTTTCCTGCTGCTGTTAGCGCTCTCCAATGACTATGTGCTTCGCTGGCTGGGCCCAAAGTGGTGGAAGCGGCTGCAGCGGTCCAGCTACACGGCTTTCTTTCTTTTCGTGCTGCACGGATATGCTTTTCAGGCGCTGGAGCTGCGGGCATGGCCGTTGGTGGGGACGCTCGTGGCGGTGACCGTGGCCGTGTTGTGGTTGCAGATCCGCGGAGCGCGGGCAACTCGCGATGCGCGCGCTATAGCGAAGCCGCATCTAAGGCCAGGTCCGCGATAATCACGCGGCTGGCTGGCACCAATTCTTTCCAGATATCCTGCGGCCGTTCAGAGAAGACGAGTTCTTCGGTGGCGGGCAAGACGTGCCAATCGCCTCTTTCAATTTCATTTTCCAGTTGGCCTGCTGTCCAGCCGGCATAACCTGCGTAGAGCCGCAGCTCGTGCTCGCCTAGACCGCTGGCGGACAACTGGCGTAACAGCTTACTGTCACCACTGATGTGTACAGCTCCAAACACGTTCTCGGCACCGCCAGGGGTGTCACCGGATTTCAGCAGGACCAGCACGCCATAGACTGCCACGGGACCCCCGACATAGATCTGGCCATTGTAGCTTTCAAGCTCCCGTATATCTGGCAGCAAACTGCGCGGGCTGATGCCGCTGACTCGGTTGATCACGATTCCCATAGAACCGTTTTCATTGTAGTCAACAAGAAGCACAACCGATTGGTAGAAATTTGGATCGATAAGGCTTTTGTCGGCGACCAGTAACTTGCCCCTTGCGGGTATGCGGTCGGCGGTAGCGTGGCCCGGCAGTAGAAATAATCCGAGCACAGCCGAAAAG
>JAUWKW010000260.1 GCA_030614035.1 Chromatiales bacterium
GATGATGCTCGGATTCGATCCCGGCTTTGGGGTAGAACAACAGTTTCTGGAACGCGCCCGGGCCGCCGGCAAGCCAATTCATGGACTGGAAACGATGCAGGAACAGCTCGCCGCGCTGGATGAATTGCCGCTTTCCGTGCAACGTAAATTTTTAATCCAGACCCTGGACGAAGCCGCCGAGGCCGATTCCGAAATGGATGCCGTAGTGGCTGCCTGGAAAACCGGTGACACCAGGGAACTGGAGCGGGTGTTGCTGGCCGGGCTGGCGGATACCCCGATGGTGTACGAAAGCCTGCTGGTGCAACGCAATCGGAACTGGGCCAGGAAGATCCGTACGTTGACCGACGACTCCGAAAACTATTTGATTATCGTCGGCGCCATGCATTTGGTCGGCGACGACAGCGTGTTGCGCATGCTCGCTGGATCCGGCTACTCGGCGCGGCAACTCAGTAGCCGCTAATCCACCGGCGAACGGCCGATTCAGATTTCGGTCATCTCGAAATCTTCTTTTCCCGCACCGCAGTTTGGGCAGCGCCACGACAGTGGCACGTCTTCCCACAGCGTTCCGGGCGGCAGCCCACCGTCCGGGTCACCCTTGGACTCATCATAGATGTAACCGCAGATCAGGCACATGTAGGTTTTCATCGCGACTACCTACAGACCGGCTAGGGTTGAGCGAGCGCTTTTTTGTACGCGGTCACCGTATCATCTTCGAAGCAGCAGAAATAAACGCGTTCAATCGTTCCGGTTGGATACGGAAAGCGCCGAACGATCCCTACCGCTACCGTTGCAGCCTGATCCGCAGGGTAACCGTAAACGCCGCAGCTGATGGCCGGAAATGCCATCGTTCGCACCTGGTTCGCAATGGCCAGCTTTAGACATTCACTGTAGCAGGACGCCAGCAGCTTGACTTCGTCATGGCCGCCGCCCTGCCAGACAGGACCAACCGTATGAATCACATGACGTACCGGCAGCCCGTAGCCACCCGTCAACCGGGCTTCACCGGTTGGGCAACCCCCAAGGGTACGGCACTCGACCAGCAACTCGGGTCCGGCGGCGGCATGAATCGCCCCGTCAACGCCACCGCCGCCGAGCAGGCTTTTACCGGCGGAATTTACGATGGCCTCTACCTTGAGCCGGGTGATATCACCGCGGGTGACCTTCATCTTCGGGACAAACCGACGCGCCGCCATTTAAACTTTGCTCCTTTCGCGAACTTACTGAGCCGTTTCCTGCCGAACGGAACGCAACAAGGGCTGGACGAACCGGAGTCGTTCGATGGGATCGTTCATCTCCAGGCAGTGTTGCTTTTGTTCCATTGACACCGGCAAAATCTCTGCAAATCGGTTTCCCACCCACGTTGCATCGTCATAGTGCTTTTCTATCGGTTCATATAAACGTCCCAGGTCTTCCACCACGGCCCGCAGTAAATCGGCCATCGACCAATAGGTCTCTGGCAGCGGAACGCTGGGCTCCGGGTCCAGAGTATCTATATCCCCGAGATACAAACCATCGCTTTCCTGCTTGACTTTCTCCAGGCGGAATCTTTGAGTGCCGATCGCGGTCACTCCAAGTATGCCGTCACTGCCCTGATACCAGTCGCAGATCTGGGCTTTTGTGCCCACCGGATAAGTATCCGCCGAGCCTACCTCTGAACCTTCGTTTATCAACAATACCCCGAACTGGGTTTCATCTTTAAGACATCGGCTGATCATGTCCAGATAGCGCGGCTCGAACACCCGGAGCGGCAATGGGCCATCCGGGAACAGCACGGTACCGAGCGGAAACAATGGAACAACTTTCTCAATCACTCACAACCCGCTGCGGGCAACGCACCCGTTGTCTGAGAAGATCGCTTCCCGTCAATCATGCGGGTCGGGCCGGATGTCGTCAAACCCCACTTGATGCTTTGTGTTGCAAGGCATCTCGGAGCCTTGCATTTATTCCCTGGAAGTCGCCGTTGCTCATGACGACAATCGCGTCGCCGGCCCGACCGGCGGCCACCACGTCTGCCACGATGCTGTCCACGCTGTCCAGAATGCTCACAGAATCCATTCCTTTCAGGGTATCGTCCAGGCTCCACTGAATATCGTCGGAGCGGTATACCCAGGCATGATCTGCGGGTCGCAGCGCGTCCGGCAGTGACGCGCAGTGTGCCCCCAGTTTCATGCTGTTCGAGCGCGGCTCCAGCACGGCCATGACACGGCCGGAACCGGGCTGTCCCTGCAGCCCGCGCAATGTGCGTTCGATGGCGGTTGGATGATGCGCAAAATCGTCGTAGAGACTGACACCGCCGAAGGTGCCCAGGTGTTCCAGTCGACGTTTGACGCCGTTAAAACCGGCAACAGCCTTCAGCGCCGATTCCATCGGGACCCCGGCATGCCGGCACGCGAGAATTGCGGCCAGCGCGTTTTCCAGGTTGTGCTGACCGCTCAGGCTAAAGTCGCTTTGGCCCACCGGTTTTTTGCCGCTAACAACCGTTAAGCCATCGTCGGCGGAACGCTCGGCCCGCCAGTCTGCGCCAGCGTTTTCGCTGGCGAAGCTTTCGACCGGCGTCCAGCAACCCATTTTTATCAGGCGCGCGATGTTGGCGTCATCCGCGTTGACGATCAGGCGACCATTCCCGGGAAGGATGCGCAGCATCTGATGGAATTGCCAAAGAATCGCGTCGATATCCTGATAGATGTCCGCGTGATCATATTCCAGGTTATTGATAACCAACGTGCGCGGATCGTAATGCAGAAACTTTGCGCGTTTGTCGAAGAACGTCGTGTCGTACTCGTCTGCTTCTATGACAAAAAACGGCGTCGAGCCGACCCGAGCCGAGCAGTCGAAATTGACCGGCACGCACCCGATAAGAA
>JAUWKW010000133.1 GCA_030614035.1 Chromatiales bacterium
GTCAGGCAATCGCCGTGGCTTGGGCCGAAATAGAACAGATCTAATGACATGTTCCCGATCGCAATGGAGTATTCCTCAGAAAACGTGATGTCCGGCATGACGACATCGGGATTCGGATTTGCACGAAACCGTTCAGCGCAACGCTCGTGCGCAACGATTTCCGCGCCCGCGTCTTTGAATAGCTGAGCGCCAGATACACGGTCCCAGTGATAGTGCGAGTAGGCGACGAATTTGACGGGTTGGTCCGTGATTTCAGCGATTGCATCCCGGTAGGCGGCCGCCGCAACCGCGTTTAGCGGATCAGTTACGATCACGCCCTGGTCTGCAACCAGGAACAGGCTGCGCTGATCACCGAACCGGAAGGTGTAGACTCCGTCGGCGATTTTCTCGGTCGCATAATCCGGCCTTTGGCCGGATTCCTGAGTGCAGGCCAGCAAGCTCATGCATATTGCAAACGAGGATAAGGCCAAGCGCAAACTCTGGCTGTAATCCATAGATGTTTTCATGAGTCCGGCCATGTCTTGTTAATTGTTATAGGTCCTTAAGCACTGCAGCTTTATGGTACCCGGCGCTGGCCCCCGAAGCAGCGTCGCCGCGATCGAAACGTTCTTTTTTGGTCCGCCGACCAAACTGAATCGTATACGCAACTATCCGGGCCGGCCGTGTCCCTGCCGGGTGCGTTCACCGTCCGGACAGCGCCGCAGCAATCCCGCGGCAGGGCCTGTCGCTGGGCAAAATCGCTATACGATTGCCGGGCGACCGGCATTCGATCATGTTTGCTTGCGACCATCACAGAGACCGAGATTCAGGAGTTTTGGCATGAAACCGAAAAAGAGCTACTACCCCGTCGTATTGTTATTGTCCGTTGCTGCGATTTGGCTGGCACGTGAGCTGATCGCGGTCGACTGGTCCGGACTTGCCCCCGTCATCGCCACAGCCGAAGCCCAGGATACCGGTGGTGGCGCAACTTCGGCATCGACCCGGACGCCGCCGATCCATTATCCGGATTTCCCGATAGAAAAGGGTCGCACGCGATTGTTCCATATTAGTCTGGTCGTGTCGGACCTGGAGAAGTCGGTCGACTTCTATACCAATATGCTGGGATTCAAAGTGATCCGCTATCAGAACTTATATCCTTACAATGCCGCGTTCATCTGGACCGGTGACGCCGAGCCGATCATAGAGCTGATGCAGGCAATTCCGGACGCTAAGGGGGCAGCCCCTGTAGGATTTGGCCATCTCGGTTTGTTTGTAGAAAATGTCGACGAGCTGTATGAGAAAACCATCGCAGCAGGAGCTACCTGGCGCAGTGAACCTCGTCGCCCGGGGCCGGGTGCACCGTACATGGGCTTTATTAAAGATCCCGACGGTAACGCAGTAGAGATCATGGCAAATCCGCCAGGCGCGCGTTGCACGAGCTGCCATCGCGGGCCACACCTGAACTAAAGCATCAAGGTATGCCCCAGGCCTTACTGACAAGAATGGCTCGGAAACCTTGCCCGGGGTGTTCGGTTGCGCTTGCCTTAGCGTTTTTAACGACAGCGCTTGGATGGTCGCAACACGCTACCGGTGCAGCCGAAGACGTAACAGTTGACTCGAAGTTACGAGCCGAGCTGCTCACGCACCCGGTTAGCCCGGCGCTGGGTGGTGACACCAGTCTTGTGATCAGCGGTGAACGGGCGTTTCGGTCGGTTGCGCCGAATGCCGGCGGCATGAATGTCGCGCGGTTTACGTTTGGTCAACAGTTGTTCGACACCGTGTGGGAACCGGCGCCGGGTTCGCAGCCCACCACCGACGGACTCGGCCCGCTGTTTAATCGCAAAGCCTGCGCGGACTGTCACATCGGCAATGGACGCGGACGGCCGCCCGAAACTTCGGACGGTCCGATGGATTCGATGTTGGTGCGCCTCAGCATTCCCGGTGCGGGTCAGCACGGCGAACCGCTGCCCGTGTCCGGCTATGGCGATCAACTGCAGGATCGTGGCATTGAAGGAGTTCCGGCGGAGGGCCGCGCGGTCATAAGCTACGTGGAGCTACCCGGCAAGTATGCCGCCGGGACTGCTTATTCATTGCTGAGTCCGCGCCTGCGATTTATCGATATGGCTTACGGCGACGCACCATCGGACATATTGACGTCGGCGCGGGTGGCGAGCCCAGTTATTGGCTTGGGGCTGCTCGAATCGGTGCCCGAGGCCACACTGCGAAGCCTCGCCGATCCCGATGATCTTGACGGCGACGGTATTTCCGGACGGGTCAATGTTGTTTGGGATGCCGGCCAACAACAGTTGGCTGTCGGTCGTTTCGGCTGGAAAGCCAATGCGCCGACGCTGCGGCATCAGAATGCCGCCGCGGCGTTGGGCGATATGGGTATCACGTCGCCGGTGTTCCCCGAGGATCAGTGCATGCCGAGTCAGGAGGCATGTATTGCCGAGGCGGCGAAGGTAGCGGATCCGCCCGAGCTGGTGCAGCCGTTTTTCGATCCCTTATTAACATACACGCGACTGATCGCCGTTCCACAACAGCGGGATGCGGACGCGGTAGCGGTCAATAGCGGTGCGGGGACTTTCAGGGGCATTGGTTGCGCAAGCTGCCATGTTCCAACACTTGTTACGGGACCCAGCGATATCACCGTGTTGGCAGACCAGGTCATTCATCCGTACACGGATTTGTTGTTGCACGATATGGGTGATGGGTTGGCCGACGCGCGCCCTGACTTCAACGCTTCGGGTCGTGAATGGCGCACACCGCCGTTGTGGGGTATCGGATTGACCAAAGAGGTGGGCGGGTTCACCCGCTTCTTACACGATGGGCGGGCTCGTAGCCTGGAAGAAGCAATCCTCTGGCACGGTGGTGAAGCCGAAGTCGCTAGACAAAGCTTTGTCAGGCTAGCCCGGCAACAGCGAGCTGATTTGATTGCATTTCTGAATTCGCTGTAATCAGCTGGACACGGATCTGCAGGTCAGGGAGTGTCCTGTTTGATGGCCGCAATCTCCTTTGTCCACGCATCCATGTCCACTTCCGAAACGTAGTCCTCAAGATGGACGACTTTGTACGCCGTTAAACTGACGCTTGACAGATTCCTGGCAGTTTCTGGGCCCACGGCTTCCGAATAGGTGCGGATCTCGTCTCCGGATCGTAACGGCAATGCAAGCGTTGCGTGACCGCTGCCACGGGGGCCGGAACCTGACTTGACCGCGGTAACGACTCGCTGCCCCGGCCGTTCCATGTCGGCACGTTTCAAATAGACGTGAACCAAAACCTCGTCCGCAACATCGACACCGTCGATTTCGGACGTCGAGAAATCGACCGCAATGGAATACATGCCGGGGCACAAGGCTTTAAAGACAGAGCCGGCCCACTCGCCGAAAGACGCGTTGAAATGCTTGGCGCGAAGAGTTCGGCCATCTACTGAAGTATCTTCCCTGGATACGTTATAGAAGATTCGCTGCATGCTGCCGTCATGCTGGACGTCCCGGCCCGCAAACGTGAACCCGATTTGCTGGTCGGCACACCGTTCCGCCATTTTGTCTTTTGATATCTTGCCATCGACGATCAGGCTGAAGAACTGGGCGAAATCGTCTTCGGAAAATTCTTCCTGAAGAAATGCCTGTGCCCAGACTGCGTTGCCTGCCAGCAAAAAAATTGCCGACACACAGGCTGCGAGTCGATGCATTTATATCTTCCTATACCGACGGTTGAATATTCGCGTTTCGATGGAACATGTTGGTCGGATCGTGTTTATTCTTCAGCGCTACCAACCGATCGTAATTGCCGCGATAGGTTTGCCGGACACGATCGACGCTTTCTTCCATCGCATTATTGACGTAAAAACACTTGGTAAATGGCACGATCTGCTTCCATAGATTGCGCATATACGCCACATTTTCGTCGGAATGTTCGCGATCGACCCAGGTGCAGCCGGTAACGAAATCGTATTCCGCATCGCGATGGGCGAATGCGGTATCGCTTTCGCCAACCTGGCCTATTGCTCCACCCATCTGCGACAGAACCGCGACATATGACCGTGTCGGATTCGGTTCGAAGCCACCGTCCATGAAATCGATCAAGCCCGGCTGAACTTCAGTCATGAAGCCGGCCTTCATGTAGTAGTTATTGCCAAACGGCAAGGTTCGATCATTGGCACGCTGTACATGAACGTAGTTTTCCATTCCGATGGAATCGCGGACCGGTTTACCGAATTCCTGCCATGGTCGAATGACGCGAGCACCCTCGGCAGCGTCACCCGCGTACGTTATACCGACGATCATCATGCCCTTGCCGCCGGGCGGAATCGTTGTGACCGCACCGACGTTGAGCTCCTTGGGCGCCGTTAATGAAAACTCCGAATAAAAATTCAGTACGTCCCTCATCTGACTTATCGGATAGAGCAGCGCGCCACCTAAAGAGTCCGGGCCAAACGGGTGCAAACGGTATTCAAACGACGTAACGATGCCGAAATTGCCGCCACCACCGCGAATACCCCAGAATAAATCTGAATTTTCGTCGGCACTCAGATGCCGATACTGCCCGTCGGCCGTAACGATATCTGCCGACAGCAGGTTGTCGCAGGTTAGCCCGAACACGCGGGCCAGTCGGCCAAGTCCGCCGCCCAGCGTCAGGCCGGCAAGCCCGGTATGCGAAGTGGTTCCGGTAGTCACCACGAGGCCGAAACGCTGCGCTTCCTGGTCGAGCTTGTTGAGTAACACGCCCGCCTGCACGCGGGCCGTGCGGGCTGTCGGAGCGACGCGCACGCCCTGCATCGGGGACAGGTCGATCATGATGCCGCCATTGCAGGAAGACTTGCCGGAAATGCTGTGGCCGCCGCCGCGTACGGCAACCAGTAAAGCGTGTGTACGTGAGAAATCAACGGCGTTCATGACGTCGGTTGCGCCAGAGCAGCGGGCGATCAGCCCGGGGCGCTGGTCAAACATTCCGTTCCATATGAAGCGGGCCTCGTCATAGCCGTCGTTGCCGGGCATCAGCAGCT
>JAUWKW010000241.1 GCA_030614035.1 Chromatiales bacterium
ATAAGTGGCAAGAAGGCTTACCTGATCCGGCTATACCAGGCCGCGATGAAGCGGGCCGGCGAGCTTGAACCGATGCCGGCGGGTGGCTAGTAATCAGCCTGACGCATCAGTGCGCTTAGAATTTTTTTGCCGCGAAATCCTCGATGATTTCATCGAGCGGTCGCATTGATCGTCCCCCGGTCATTTCGTCCAGTTCTGACTGAATGATTCGAAACACCCGGTCCAGGTAAGCGGCGCGCCGTTCGTCGCGGGCCGTGCGGTCTTCCTCCGACGGTACGAAGGTTTCTATGTCGTCGCGGGAAAAGAGTTTGCCTTTCTCTATCAATAATTCGACGGTATCCAGCCGCTCGCGCACCACCGACACCTCGCTGATCAGGGACACGACAATAGCTAACAGCTTGTCCAACGCGGGATCCGAGAAATACTGCGGCCGCTTGCCTTTTGCGGTTCGCAGAAGCTTGATCTGATCCTGTTTATCGTCTGAGGCCATTAAGGTCACCGGTGTGAGTATCCAGTGGAGCTGATTCGCAGACTACCATAGCGGTCAACTATGGCCTGCCCGGCCCTGATATTGCGACCGCGTAGCGACTGTCCCAACAGCACCGACCTAATTAGCAAAGTTGCTCCGTCGGCGTTGATCATCCTTCAACCAAGTTTTGCCGCATCGCGTACGCTGGTCAGCATCGCGGTTCCCATAAGAAATTCCTTCGCTCGGACCGGGTCGCTGGCCGTGTCGCGCAAATCATTAAGGTTTGCGCTTCGAACCTCCGGGTCATTTTCCTCCAGACGCTTTTTATTCTGTATTGTCTGCGCCTGCACGAAACGAATAGCGGTTGTCCGCCGTTGCAGATCGTAATGGGCTAAATCTTCGATTGATGCATCACCTTTCCAGATCGGGGCAAGTTTTTCTGAAAGATTCATCGCATCATGTATGCCGCCATTCAGCCCCATGCCACCAATAGGATTATTCACGTGCGCAGCATCGCCGGCCAGTAATACTCGCCCATGGGCAAAGCTCGCAGCGACTCGCTGATGGGTAACGTATAGATTGCGGTGGGCCACCTCGTACTCGCCGCTTTTCGGAAAAAATTTCTGCAGCCGGCCCTGGATAGAATTGTCGCTTAGCGCTTCCTCGTCGGTTTCGTCGACACGTGTGGGAAACACGGTGCGCCAAAGCCCCGGCGGGCCATCTCCCGATACCTTAAACAGATTGCACCATTCGGTTGGGTCGGCTAGATAATTGCGATAGACATACTGCCGTTGGGCCGCGAAATCGAACGGTGTCGTCAATACGAGAAAACGCTCTGGGTAGGTAAATCCTTCGAACTCGATATCCATTGCCTTGCGCACAATACTGCGACCGCCGTCGGCGCCGATCAGAAATTGGCCGGTGACTGTGCCGACCCCATCGGGATATTCAACAGTTACCGCAACCTGATGCTCCGTCTGGCGTGCCGCCGTCACCTTGTGGGAAAACAGGACCCGACATTCCGGAAATGCTGCAAGTTTATCCAGGACGATCTGGGACGTTTTGAACTGCTCACACTGGACGACATATGGGAATCGAGTCTCATCAGCCAGCAAACCGTGATCAAAACTTGCAATCAGTTCGCCGGTAGGCCGGTCCCAGAAGCAAAATTCGACCGCCACCAGGCCTGCTTCTTCTACCTCTTTTTCGATGCCGAGTTCCTCTAGCATCTCCAGCGTCGCGGGGTGGGTGGTGGCCGCACGTGGATCATCAAACAGTTTTTCCTCCTGCTCAAACACCGTGACCGGAATCCCTGCCTGTGAAAGACGTAGCGCGCAGATGAGTCCAACCGGACCTGCGCCGGCTATCAGGACCCTGTCTTCTGCAGTACCGTCCGGCATGCTACCGATGTTTACTGATCATAACGGTCGACAGTTTCTAACAGAGATTTCGGCACCGCTACCGGGATCGCTGTGCGTGTTCGCTGTTTGCCCATCAATGCACTATCTGTTGCGGTTGGAAGGCACCCAGTCTAACCTGCATCCGCGAAAACACGCGAATGAAGATGGTGCAGTAACAATGAAAATAGCAGTTCCGGACTTGGTGAGTAACTCCTATTTTCCAGCGATCGCTGCTGTCGAGCTCGGATTTTTTTCCGACGAGGGGATTGATATTTCCCTCGAGCATATCTTTCCGGTATCTACCTGCCTTGAACTGCTTCGCGACGGGGAGCTTGATTTTGTCGCTGGCGCTGCTCACGCGGTACCACAGGTTTTCCCGAACTGGGAGGGTGGCAAACTGATCGCGGCATTGGCACGGAGAATGTATTGGCTGCTGGTCCTGCGCACAGATCTGGGCGCCGAACGGGGTGATGTTGACGCCGTCAAAGGCCTCCGCATCGGGGCGGCGCCGCTGGTCGACCAGGGCTTGCGGGGTTTGCTAGCCGCCGCCGGCGTCGATGTCGAACGCGACGAGGTCGATATCATGCCGGTACCTGGAGCCAACGATCCGGGCGTTTCGTTTGGGCTGCAGGCTGCCAGGGCTCTCGAGGAGGGGCTGATTGACGGATTCTGGGCCAACGCGCTGGGAGCAGAATGCGCCGTACGCAGCGGCGCCGGAACAATAGTGATCGATGTGCGCCGTGGTGACGGGCCCGAGGCCAGCCGGCATTTTACCTTTCCATCACTGATAACTTCGGAATACCAAATTGCGAAACATCCGGAGGTCGTTGAAGCAGCAGTCCGGGCAATCGTAAAAGTTCAGCAGGCATTGAAAGCCGACGTGTCGCGGGCAACCGAAGTTGGCAACAAGCTGTTCCCAGGTTATGAGGCAGAACTAATTGCCGACGTGGTGAGTCGGGACCTGCCTTTCTACGATCCGGCCATCACCGAAAATGACGTGGCTTGCCTGAACCGGTTCGTACAGGATTTGGGAGCGCTGAAGGGTGCAACGCCCTATGACACTGCGGTAGCGATCGAGTACGCGCCACTATGGACCGCATGAAAATTCCGATTTACCAAATTGACGCATTCGCAAACAAAGCCTTTGAGGGAGATCCGGCCGCCGTATGTCCATTAGACTCATGGCTCCCTTAAGCCGTTGCAGTCCGCAGTCAATACCCGGTAATGGCACGAAAGTGCCGCACCGGATGTGCAACGGTCGCGCGACGTGCATGGA
>JAUWKW010000238.1 GCA_030614035.1 Chromatiales bacterium
GCGCGCCAGGGGCTTTCACCATTGCGTCCGCGCCCACCTGCCAGACGAGCCCGAACTGCTGTTGCAGCGCACCGGTGAATTACACGAAGCAACGGACGTGCTGATACTCAGCGGCGGCGTTTCAATGGGGAAATATGACTACGTACCCGAGATCCTCGAGAAGCTCGGTGTGCAACTGGTATTTCACAAAGTATTGCAGCGCCCCGGGCTGCCGATGTGGTTCGGTGTCAGCCAATCGGGCAAGCCGGTATTCGCGCTGCCGGGAAATCCGGTGTCGACGCTGGTTTGCGTTATCCGCTATGTGCTGCCAGCGCTGCTGCAGGCCATGGGAATGCGGACCGAGGCCGTTGAATATGTGGTTCTGGGCGATGCCGTCGAATTCGAGCCGGAGCTTAGCTGGTTTTTGCCGGTCAAACTGGCTGGCGATGCGGACAATCCAGGGCGCGCCCTGCCGCGACCAACCAATACATCGGGCGATTTCATCAGCCTTGGCGATAGCGACGGCTTTGTGGAGCTCCAGCGTGGCCAGGATCACTACGAGGCGGGATTGCGCGTGCCTTTCTACCGCTGGTGAAATAGTATTCGGGGCCGATTTCCGAATCGCGAAGGCAACTGTGGCAGGAGACTTTTTATGCGAACTCTGATGATTCTGATACCGGCGATGCTCGGGTTTACCGGGTGCGCCCAACCCGCAACGGACTGTACCAATGTGGCTGCGTGGATGGAGTTGAGTATCCAGACGCGCGGCACGCCGCCGGCCGACGGTTCCCGGGACGAAGAATATGCTGAAGCCATCGCTGCCCGTGGGAAGGTAAAACAGCGGTTGAACGAGCACGAGCTGCAGTTTGCGTCATCGCTGGAAAAACAGATCGCTAACCCCGACACGACGAACTATGCGGCACTGTATGCGCTGTGCCGCAAGTGGGAGACAGGCAACTACTGAACCACGGGTTCAATAGGGTATAGACTGCCCGGTTACCGGTCTCTGGATTACGCCGACCATGAAACGTCTCCCGAAAATTAAATCCGTCATGACGACGTTTCCGTTCTCTGTCGAGGCGGAAGCATCAGTCAGCGAAGCGCTGGAATTCATGCGGGAACACACAATTCGCCATCTGCCGGTAACAGACGATGGCGACGTCGTCGGACTCGTATCCGACCGGGATATCAAGCTGATGCTTGGACCTGATTTTGCGAACCCAGCTGCCGATGAACTCAAGGTCAGAGACGCTATGGTGCCGGATCCGTACGCGGTCGAGTTCGATGCCCGGCTCGACTCCGTTCTGGCCTATATGGCCAGGGAACATGTTGGATCCGTCGTCGTCATGCGCCATGGCCGGCTCGTGGGCATGTTCACAACCTCGGATGCGTGCCGGGCGTTCGCCGAGTTCTTACGCGACCAGTTCCGTCGCTCCGGCGGCGGCGATGCTGCCTGAGCCGCGCCGGGGTCCGCGGGGCTATGAGACAATGACACGCTCGTATTTCTGATCATCTCTGGGCAAACCGCAAGCTGGTATGAGTAACGCCGCAACAGAACCGGATTTCCGGCCACTGACCATCGCAGTCATGACGGTGTCGGACAGCCGCAACGAAGATACGGACACGTCCGGTCAGCTGCTGGTCGAACGCCTGGAATCCGCAGGCCACCGACTCGCTGATCGGCGGATTGAACCGGATGATAAGTTCAGGATCCGGGCCGCCGTCTCCGGGTGGATTGCAGACCCGGATATCAACGCGATCATCACGACCGGCGGCACAGGCGTTACCGGACGAGACGGCACACCCGAAGCTGTGCAGCCGCTGCTGGACAAGACGATCGATGGGTTCGGGGAAATGTTTCGGGTGCTGTCCTACGAGGACATCGGCACCTCGACACTGCAGTCGCGATGCCTCGCCGGCGTCGCCAACGGCACGTATATTTTCTGCCTGCCTGGCTCTACCGGCGCTTGCGCAACCGGCTGGGACAAGCTGATCGGCGCACAGTTGGATATCCGCACCCGGCCCTGCAACCTGGCAGAACTGTTGCCGCGTCTGCAAGAACGATGACGCCGACACACGATGTTTAATACAAGATGTCGGAACTGAAAATCCACATGTTCCCGTGTTTGTCCGATAACTATTGTTATCTGCTGCACGACGCCGATGCGGGGCTCACCGCTGTCATCGACACCCCTGACGTCGCTGCGATTGAACGTGCGCTCGATGACACCGGCTGGACACTGACACACATAATAAATACCCATCACCATTGGGACCATGCCGGCGGCAACCTGGAATTGAAAAGCAAAACCAGCTGCACGATCGTCGGCCCCGGCGCCGACGCGGATCGGATTCCCGGCATCGACATCGAAGTTAACGATGGTGATAGCTATGCGTTTGGACCGCACCAGGCAAAAGTCTACGACACGCCGGGGCATACCCGCGGACATATCGTCTATCACTTCGAAGATGACGGAGTCGCGTTCGTCGGTGATACCTTGTTCGCAATGGGATGCGGACGGCTTTTCGAAGGCACGCCACAGCAAATGTGGAATTCGTTGCAGAAATTAATGGCCTGGCCGGACGATACCAAGGTCTATTGCGCTCACGAGTACACGCAGACAAATGCCCGGTTTGCCTTGACGGTCGAGCCGCAAAACCAGGACCTGGTGAAACGGGCTGAGGAAGTCGATCGGCTGCGGGCAGACGGCAAACCGACGATACCGACCACCATAGGGCTGGAAAAGCGAACGAACCCGTTTCTGCGGCCGATGAGCAAAGACCTTAAAAGCACGGTCGGGCTCGTCGGAGCATCCGATGTCGACGTATTCGCGGAGACCCGCCGGCGCAAAGACAATTTCTGACAGGGATGATTGAAGAAACAGCGGGCACCTGCCCCTACTGCGGCGAAGCCATCACCGTGGTGCTGGATTTGTCGGTCGACGAGCAAGACTACATCGAGGACTGTGAAGTCTGCTGTCAACCGATGCGGGTCATATGTACAGCAGTTTCCGGCGAGCTCGAGAATCTCAGCCTGGATCGCAGTGACGGCTGATCGCTCCGGGAGCGGCCATTGAGCCCGTCCGGGCGCGAGGCTAGAATACGCGCCCGTAGCTCAGTTGGGTAAGCGGTGGTGAGCGCCGAGCAAAGCTCGCCGAACCGCGAACGCCGCGCCCATGCAGGCGAGCGGCCGGGCCCGAGGCAGAGCCGAGGGGAGTGGC
>JAUWKW010000216.1 GCA_030614035.1 Chromatiales bacterium
GCCTCGGCGCCCGAGCCGCCCGGCTTGTTGATCGGGGTCAGCGGCTTCGATGACCAGCTGTTCTTTTCGATGACCGTCTGCATGAGGCGGGCCATCTTGTCGGCGCCGCCGCCCTGACCGGCCATGATGACGAACTCTACGGGCTTCACTGGCTCCCAGGCCTGGGCTACGCCCGGCGCACCGGCAACCACTGCGCCGATGCCTACGGCACCGACGAGGGCCAACATACCTCGTCTTGCGATTGTCATAACTAACCTCCCTAGATTTGAAACATTGTCGTTGTCTTTTGACACACTCACCGTACCGACACCATTCTGCAACAAAACAATAAGCTGTGTCGCGTGTTGACCGCCCTTAGCCTAAGATTTTGCTTTGGCTTTCTTCCGCAAGCTTCGTAACACGGGATAAAGGACCAGGGCCGCGGCAATGGCGATGCAGGTGGCCGAAATCGGGCGCTCGAAGAAAATCCAAACCTCGCCTTGGGAACCGAGCAGCGACTGCCGGAACGACTGTTCGGCCAAGGGACCCAGCACAATGGCGAGCACGGCAGGCGCGACGGGATAGTTCAGTTTGCGAAACAGATAGCCGGCGACGCCGAAAAGAAGCATCAGCCAAACATCGTGCATGCTCTGCGACGGCGCATAACCGCCGACAACGCACAAGACGAAGATGATCGGCGCAAGGATCGTGAAGGGCATGGTTAGCACACGCACGAACAGCGGTATGAATGCCAGGTTGATCAACACCGTGAAAGTGTTTGCGACGTATAGAGAGCCGATCAAGCCCCACACGAAGTCCGGATGCTCGGTGAACAGCAACGGCCCGGGCCTGAGGCCCCAGATGATCATGCCGCCGAGCAGGATGGCTGTCGTCGGTGAACCCGGAATACCCAGGGTGATCATCGGCAACATGGAGCCGGTGGACGCGGCATTGTTGGCCGCTTCGGGCGCCGCCACGCCCGCGACGTTGCCCTTGCCGAAGGAATCGGGATCCTTCGAGAAGGTCTTGGCCAGGCCATAGGACATGAGCGACGCGGGCGTCGCGCCGGCGGCGGGCAGCGTGCCGACGAAATAACCGAGTACCGAGCCGAGTACTGTCGTCTTGATGTAGTGCTTTACGTGCCCCAGGTTCCTGACGAACGCTCGCCAGGACATGTTCACCTTGTGAACGATGACGTTGCCTTCGGTTTGTTCCAGGGTCCACAGCATTTCGCCGATTCCGTAAATGCCGATCGCCAGGACCAGGAAATTGACGCCGTGCATGAAGCCGGTGATGTCGAAAAAAATCAGCCGCGGCCGGCCCGAGATGATGTCGAGGCCGATGGTTGCAAGCACCAGCCCGATCAGAATCGAGAAGATCGTCTTGGGAATATCGTCCCCGCCCAGCCCGATGAAAGTGGCAAAGGCCAGCACCATCAGGGCGAATTCCTCCGGAGGGCCGAACCTGAGGGCGAAATCCGCCAGCGGCGGCGCAAACAGCGTGAACAGCACCACGGAGATGGTGCCACCTATGAAAGACGCGATCGCCGCCGCCGTCAAAGCCTGGTCCGCCTTGCCCGCGATCGCCAGCGGCCGGCCATCGAACACAGTGGCCACGGCTGTCGATGCGCCGGGGATGCCCAGCGTGATGGAACTGATCGCGCCGCCGTACATGGCGCCGTAGTAGATGGCCGCCAGGAACATGATCGCCGCATTGGGTGGAACCAAGAATGTGATCGGCAGCAGGATCGCGACACCGTTGACCGAGCCAAGGCCCGGCATGGCACCGATAAACAGGCCGACCACGCATCCGATGACAATCATCAAGAGATTAAGCGGCTGAAAGGCCTCTAGCAGACCACCGCTCAGCGATAGCAGTATCGATTCCATCTGGCTTCACGCGTTCCTGTTTCCGTGATCTGCTGACCGGCGTCGGGCACCGGCGCACGCGCCCCCCCGCCTTAGTAGATCAAATCGTAAATCGGATAGAACAAGGGTTCGGAAATCGCCTTGGGCAGCGGTATCGTGAGCGCCCACTCGAACATGCAGAAAATGAACACCGGGACGCCGATCGTCAGCGACAAGGTTGCCGTCCAGCCGTGACGGCCGACGAATCGCAGATAGAAAAACAGGAAAAGCAACAGGGCGAAATATATGCCGATGAAGTTGGTCGCGATCAGCAGGAACAGGAGTGCCCCAACCGAAATCCCGACCACGTAAAGCGCCGTACGCGGGATGTACGACTCCTCCGAGCGCGATTCCGGCGTCGCCCTGAGGAACCACCGCACCAGCGTGGCAGTCGAAGCAAGCAGCATGCCCGTCGACAGCCAAAACGGCCAGGCGCCCGAGCCCGGACCCTTCTGCGGGACCCAGCCAATGGACAGTTCGGTGCTCTTCCACATGATCGCGATGGAGATCAGCATGGTCGCAATCGCCATCACGAATTCAGCTGTCCGCACGGTCATCTCGGTCTCCTGCTGCTTGCCACGGTGCACAGCCATAACCGAACCGCCTGTCGGAAGATGGCGCTCACTCGTTTGGCCGCACCTCTGCCAGTCTACCCGGGCATCATGTGAGTCAAGAGGAAGCGGGACCGTGCTTCAGCACGGTCCCGCTAGATCCGGTTCGATTGCTACTCGCCGGTGATCGCAGCGGCGCCGACCGACTCGATCAAGTCTTTATGCCGTTTGCCCTGCTCTGCATGGAATGCCGCGAGATCATCGCCGGCCACCCATTCATCACAGGTCAGGCCGTCTTCCGTGCAGAACGTCTGCCATTCTTCGGAATCGAACAGCGTCTTGAACAGGTTGATGTACCAATCCCGCGCTTCCGCCGACATGCCCGGAGGGCCGTTGATCGAGCGCTGCATGAAGTAGACGATGTCGTGCCCGAGTTCTTTGGCCGTGGGAACATCCGGGTAAGACGCCATACGTTCTGGAGTGAACTGAACAAGCGGCTTGGACTTGCCTGCCCGCATGAACTCGTTCTGCTCCGCAGGATTGTTGACGGTTGAATCGATGTGGTTGCCGACGAGATTCTTAGCAACGGTCCCGCCACCGGGGAACGGAATGTAGGTGACCTCGTAGCCGAACTCCTTTTCCATCATGGCGGTCAGAATTGAGTCTTCCTGACCGGATCCGGTGCCGCCGACTTTCCACGCCACGCCAGCAGCCTTAACGGCAGCGACGTAACTGTCGAGATCCGTGATGTCCTCGCGGTCGGTGTTCACCCACAGCAGGAATGTATCGAGCGCCATACGTCCGATCGGCGTGAACTCGGCCACGTCGACACCTAAATCTTCCTGAATGATCGGCGTGGTGTAGAAGCTGTTCAGCGTCACCAGTACGACGTGATCGTCGCCGGCCTTGTCCTGCAGATAGGGCAACGCTTATCCGCCCGATCCACGCGGCTTGTTAATCGGAATGAACGGCCGCGGCGAAAGATCCTTTTTTTCGATCAGCCCTTGCAGCAACCGAGCGATCTGATCGGCGCCGCCGCCCGTGCCGGCCATGATGATGAATTCAA
>JAUWKW010000055.1 GCA_030614035.1 Chromatiales bacterium
CAGCCTCCGGCACGACCGGCACGCTTGCCAGCGCTGGATCTACGCGGGAGTGATCGCGCATGTACCGCTTGACGATGCGGTCCTCCAGCGAGTGACAGCTGCTGACACACAGGCGACCGCCGCTCTTGAGCGCATCGGGAAACTGCTCCCGGCACTGCCGCAATTCCTCCAACTCCTTATTAATGAAGATACGGCTGGCCTGAAAAGTCTGGGTGGCCGGGTGCTTGCCCGGGCGCCGCTGCGGCACAGCTTGCTCGACGATGTTCGCCAGTTGCAAAGTGCTTCCGATTCTCTGTTTGCCCCGCGCCACGCATATTGCGCGTGCAATGCGACGAGCCGACCTTTCCTCCCCGTACTGGGTGATGACCCGCGCGATTTCCCCTTGTTCCGCGGAATTGATCCATTCCGCTGCCGACGGTGTCGTCTCCGGGTCCATGCGCATATCTAACGGGCCATCAGTCCGAAAGCTGAAGCCGCGGTCGGGATCTTCCAACTGCGGCGTTGACACGCCGAGGTCGACGACAACCCCGTCGACTGCGCCGTATACCTGATGCGCCGTCAAAGCCTCACCCAGCTGTCCGAAGTTGGCTTGCTGAACCGTCAAGCGTGGCTCCTCGCGCACAAGGTTTGCTCCTTCCCGCACTGCTTCCGGATCCCTGTCAAAAGCCAGAAGGCGACCACTTGGACCGAGCTTCGCCAGCATCGCCCGGCTGTGGCCGCCGCGGCCAAAAGTCGCGTCTACGTAGAGGCCGTCTGCCTGTATGGCCAGATGCCGTACCACCTCATCCACAAGCACAGGAACATGCTTATCCACCCCTGCGCGCATATGCGATTGCGACAACCCTTCGTGGTGCTCGCCACACCGACCCCTGTCGGCACCCACGTTTGAAACCGGACCAACCGGATTCGCCGTTAAATCAGCAGGGACTCCAATTCCTCGGGCAGTTCCAGCCCGTCGCCGGACGTCCCGGTGAGCCACTCCTCACGTCGTTCATTCCAGCGCGTCTCGTCCCAGAGTTCGAACTTGACACCCTGGCCGAGCAACATCGCCTGCCGGTCCAGGCCCGCAAATTCCCGCAGTTCCCTCGGAATCAGAATCCGCCCGTGTCCATCCAGTTCGAGTTCTGCAGCGTGTCCCACCATTATTCTTTGTAAACGCCGGATCTGAGGCTTGGTTCCCGGGAGCTTCATCAGGCGCCGCTCCATGTCCTCCCAGTCCGGCAGCGGGTAAATGAGCAAACAGTAGTCCTGGTCGATCGTACAAATAAGGTGCCCGTCGGAACGGCTAATGATCCGGTCCCGATAACGCGCCGGAATCGCCATCCTCCCTTTTGCATCCAGGGTGACCTTTGTTGCACCACGAAACATCCGTGACCGGACAATTTAGCCCATTTCCTCCCACTTTTTGCCACTTTTCAACACTATAGAAAGGCGCGCGCCCTACTGTCAACCGAACCCGGCGAATAATTCTTTAAGGACAGCCACTTAGCCGTGGTTTCGCGGTTCAATCCGGGTTCGATCGGGGCCACCAAGGCCACTAAATCAGGGTGTTACGTCGGCTTTCGGAACTGCTAGTGAGGATCAGTCCGGCGGCGAACGCAGCTGCTGTGTTGGCCTCGGATGACGATGGCTGACACCGATCTGCGCCAGCCCATCAAGGCCCACGGCGGATGGTGGAGTCGGCCGGTAAGCCGGGTTCTGTCGTGGGCAATCATTCATCTGGGGCCGCCGTCACCGACGGCCTCAAGCGACCTACCCGGGAGTCCCTGCGGACGCGGGCACCCGTCGCAGAACGACGAGTCCACTCCCCTATTTGGTCTTGCTCCGGGTGGGGTTTACCGTGCCGCGGCATGTTACCAGCCGCGCGGTGCGCTCTTACCGCACCTTTTCACCCTTACCCCGCATTGCGAGGCGGTATATTTTCTGTGGCACTTTCCGTGGGCTCACGCCCCCCAGGCGTTACCTGGCACCCTGTCCGCCGGAGCCCGGACTTTCCTCCCGATCGCGCCGTTAAGCGTCACCGGGCGATTGCCTAGCCGACTCCGGAATCCACCATAGATGTGCTGTCGTGAATCCGCAACCGCGGTTTAGCGGTTTTTCTCACCGCCGGCAAGCTGACGTCGCAAGACCGCGATCCGGTACGCCGCCCGGCGTGAAACGCCGGTGATGCGCGCAGCAATGGCGGCCGCACGAGTGGCTGAATGATCTTCCAGCAAAATGTCCAGCACCCGTTCGAGTTCCAAAGCCTGGGGCTCGGCCGGGGTGCTGCAACCGGCCACGATGACGGTCAATTCGCCTTTGCTGCTTCCCGCATCAGTGCGAATGGCGGTAATCACCTCCGCGAGCGTGCCACGATAAACCGTCTCGTTTAGTTTCGTCAGTTCACGGGCGACGGCAGCAGGCCGATCGGAACCAAACAGCTCGGCCAGATCTTTCAGAGTATCCCGGATGCGGTGCACGGACTCGAATAACACCAGGGTTTCTGGCACGCGGCTAAGCTCGGCCAGCCGTTTTCTTCGGCCGGCTCGCGAGGCGGGCAAAAAAGCTTCGAACCGAAACCGATCCGTCGGCAGACCCGCCACTGACAGCGCTGCAACAACTGCGCTGCAGCCGGGCACCGGACTGACCGGCAGTCCGTGTTCCCGTGCCGCGGCAAGCAAACGATAGCCCGGGTCGCTGAGCAACGGTGTACCGGCATCGCTGACCAGCGCAATATCGGCCCCTGCTTCGAGACGCTCGATGATTTGCGGCACCCGTTTTGATTCGTTGTGCTCATGACACGACAGCAATCGCGTGTTTATCCCGAAATGGGTTAGCAATCGCCCGGTGCGACGGGTATCCTCGGCGGCGATCAGTTCCACCGATGCGAGAATTTCACG
Source organism: Chromatiales bacterium (assembly GCA_030614035.1). GTDB lineage: Bacteria > Pseudomonadota > Gammaproteobacteria > Steroidobacterales > JAPUGB01. Next base: position 2,880 of record JAUWKW010000055.1, read on the forward strand.
TGCCCGTGGACTGATATCATCCAGATTGCCAATTGGCGTGGCGACGACATAAAGGATTCCGGAATCGACGGCCACGGCCGCACCTCACTGTTGACGAGCATGAACGAAGCAGTCGACCACCTCGGCCAATCTGCCGCTAGTGTTGCCCCCAGACTTACCGGCAGAGTTCGTTCGTATCGAATCGCTACTCTGCTTGTCCTCATTCTGACTGCTGCTTGTGTATCTCTACAAGCGCCGGATGAGGACTACGCGGCGGGCATCGCCCAGCAATTGTCCAAACGCGGCGATCACACTGCTGCAAGCCGCCAGTATCTGGAACTTGCGGCGCAAGCATCGGGGCATGCCCGTCAGCGATACCTGATTCTCGCCGCCCGTGAACTTTACTCAGCCAACGACATGACCGGTGCAGGCAGAATCCTCGATCAGGTCGAAGGTTCACTGGATGCCACGAATTTGCCGCTGTGGGCGCAGGTATCGGCCGAGGTCCGGCTGGCCAGCGGGCAGCCCGAGCGAGCTCTCGCCGCGCTGGACCGGGTCGACAACATCGAGCAATCGCAAAACGCCACGCAACTGCTGTTGCTCAGAGGAGAAGCCTTGTTTCGGCTCGGAAGGGCCGAGGAAGCGATTATGGCGCTGCTGGAACGGGAAGCCCGGCTAAGCACGCCGACGGAGGTGACGGAAAACCAGCGCTCGATCTGGGGCGGCCTGCAGACTTCCGGCGCCACGTTGCCGCTGGCACCCGGCGTGTTCCCGGACGATCCGCTGGTCGCTGGCTGGCTGGAATTGGGCTATCTGGCTTATTCCGGACGCAGCGAACCGGCGCAGCTCAGGCAGAACCTGGAACAGTGGCGCTTGCAGAATCCTGGCCATCCCGCCAGCGGTGTGCTGTTGCAAGAAGTACTTGATAACCTCGATGCGTTAATGAACTACCCCCGTCACACTGCGTTGCTGCTACCACTGACGGGGCGCCAGCAATTCCAGGCCGAGGCGATACGGGACGGTTTCCTGGCAGCGCACTTCAGCCTGCAGGGCCTGCCCACGCGGCCCGAAATTTCCATATATGACACCGGCCGGTTAACCCCCGCTGAAGCCTATCGGCGCGCTATCGTCGACGGTGTCGACTTCATCGTGGGTCCACTGCTGAAAGAATCGGTTGTTGAGGTTGCCCGTGAGGCGGGCCAGACGACAACCCTGGCACTGAACTTCCTGCCTGATTATCGGCGAACACCCGGCCGTTTTTATCAGTTTGCCTTGTCGCCGGAAGACGAAGCCCGCCAGACAGCGGAGCGGGCAGTCGCTGAGGGGCACCGCAATGCCCTGGCACTGGCACCCGACAGCGATTGGGGGCAGCGCATGCTGACAAGCTTCGCCGCGGAGCTGGAATCCCGCGATGGCCAACTGCTGGATTCGGTACTCTACGAAGCGAACTCGCAGGATTTTTCTTCTGCTATCCGCGGGCTATTGTTGCTCGATGAAAGTTCCGCACGGCAGCAGCGACTTAGAGCGAATCTTGGTCAAGAGCTGGAATATGAGCCACGCCGGCGCGAAGACGTGGACCTAATATTCGTCGCAGCAAATGCGAGAACGGCAAAACAGATTCGCCCGCAGCTGCGATATCATTACGCTGGCAATATTCCGACCTACGCAACGTCGGCGATTTTCCAGCTTGGGTCAAGCAACAACTCCGATCTGAACGGCATCATGTTTCCCGATATCCCCTGGCTGATCGACCCGGACCCAGTGGCCCGTGAATTGCAGCAAACGCTGGGCCGGCATTGGGCCGGCCAGGCGGATCGGCGCAGCCGCCTGTACGCGATGGGATATGACACGTACCGGTTAATGCCTTTGCTGAACGGAGAGGTTCACAGGCTGGTCGCGCCGATGGCCGGCATGACCGGTCAGCTCTACATGGACGACAACGGGCGCTTGCACCGGAAGCTGAGCTGGGCCCGTATCGAGCGTGGCCGGCCACGGCTGCTTCCGGATTTGCCGACGCCGCTAGCGGGCGACATCGATACGGCCATGACCGAGAACTGACGCCGCGTGGCGCGTCGCGGCAACGCACATCTGCAGTCAGGCAAACAAGCCGAGCAGATTGCCCACGACTACCTCAAGGCGAAAGGTCTACGCCTGATCCAGGCAAATTACCGCTGCCGCGTGGGTGAATTGGACCTGGTCATGCTGGACGGTCTGGTACTTGTGATCGTCGAAGTTCGCTATCGAAAAACTTCCCGCATCGCAGGACCAATGCAGACCATTGATTCCCACAAACGCCATCGGCTCGCCCTGGCCGCCCGACATTTCCTGATGCGCCATGACCATCTGCAGGAAAGGCCGGTCCGCTTTGATGTTATTGGTCTAACTGGAAGCATGAACAAACCCAGCATCAGCTGGGCCAAAAACGCGTTCGAATTTGACGTTGTGTGATAACGTTACCGGCATGGCAACGAAGAGTATCGAAAGAATTCAAGGCCATTTTGAGGAGAGCCTCGAAACCAAACGTAACGCGATGGCGAGCATTATTCCTGCAATCGCAGAAGCCGGCGAGCTGATGGTCGAAACGCTCCGCGACGGTGGCAAGATCTTAAGCTGCGGTAACGGAGGTTCGGCCGGTGATGCGCAGCATTTTTCCGCGGAGTTGCTGAACCGCTTCGAGATAGAACGTCCTGGCTTGGCTGCAATAGCGCTGACAACCGACAGTTCAACGATTACAGCAATCGCCAATGACTACGCGTATCAGGATATTTTTGCCAAGCAGGTGCAGGCACTGGGCGGGGCTTCGGATTTGCTGCTCGCAATATCCACGTCCGGCAATTCACCCAACGTCGTGCGTGCTGTTGATATGGCCCACGAGCGCGGCATGAAGGTTGTGGCCCTCAGCGGCCGGGACGGCGGTGCGATTCTGGATGCATTGGAGACAACAGACGTGGAGATCCGGGTTCCTGCCGAGCGCACGGCGCGCATCCAGGAAGTGCATTTACTGGTTATTCACGCACTGTGTGACTTCATCGACACCGCTCTGTTCGGCGATAGCGTTTGATGCCGTGTTAGCGAACGTCCGCGCTACTTGACGACCCGCAGATCCGGCTTGCCGGGCGAAACCGAGGCGGGCCCTTCTGCGTCCTGGACACCAGCGCCGAGCTTATCGTCAGAAGCATCATCGGAAAAGATCATCCCCTGACCGGACTCCTTCGCGTAAATCCCCAGCACGGCCTCAATCGGAAACGTGACCACGAACGAAGTACCACCAAATCTTGCTTCGAAAGAAATCACCTCGTCGCCAAGCTCCAGGTTCTTAGTCGCGGAATACCCGATATTGAGGATGATCTTACCGTGTTGCACATGCTGGTGCGGCACAACGACCTCCGGGCATTTGGCATCGACAACGACGTGCGGTGTTTGATCGTTTGCGGTCATCCACTCATGCATTGCGCGCAATAAGTAGGGACGCTTGGAGCTAAGTTGTGTATCCATGACAGGGGCGGGATGCGCTACTGCTGCATTTCGTGTTCGTGCTCAGTCAAACTCTCCCGAAACGACCTTCGCGAAAAAACTTCGTCCATATACCGAAGGATTGGTTGCGCCGGCCCATCGAGCTGTATCCCATACATGGGCAACCGCCAGAGTATTGGCGCGATAGTACAATCCACCAAAGAAAAATCATCGCTGAGAAAATACATTTTGGCCGCAAAAACATCGGCACTGGCCATAATACTTTCCTGAAGAATTTTCCGTGCGCGAGTAGCCTGCCGTCTCTCTGCCGCATCTTCAATTTGTTCGGCAAGGGAGTACCAGTCTTTTTCTATTCGGTACAGCGCAAGGCGAAACTGCGCACGGGTCACGGGATCCACGGGCATCAGTGGCGGATGTGGAAAGCGTTCATCCAGGTACTCGATGATCACCCGCGAGTCATACAGGACCAGGTCCCGGTCAACCAGCGTCGGTACACTATGGTACGGATTGAGGTCCAACAGGTCCTCTGGCATGTCAGCCCCTTCGATGGTGACTATTTCTATATTGATGTTTTTCTCGGCCATCACCAGCCGAGTCCGATGGCTGTAAAAGCAAGTAGGACTTGAAAACAAAGTCATGACTGCTCGCCCGTCTGCCATGATTGCCATGTTGCTGACTCCTCCTGTGGGATTACGCTGATCGACAGTCGCTGCCGTCCACTGATTGCGGACAATCTAAACACTTCGATCCAGCGCATCACGGTACATACTAAGCGGTAAATCCATTGCAAGATCATTGCTCGTTCAATTCTGATGTGATTATTATTAGTTATTGGCTTTATTATCGATCGTCAAAGGCGAGGATTCGCCAGATCGTCGCCGACCGGGAACCTTGCAACGTATCAGTGAACCTATTTTACGTCTTTCCAGTATTCGTTCTTGAGCAAATAGGCCAGGATCAAAAACACCAGCAAGAAAGCGATCACCCAGATCCCTACACGACGACTATCCAGCTGTTCCGGCGAACCCGTGTACTCGAGAAAATTCACGATATCCCGAACAAAACCATCGAATTCGTCGGCTGACATTGTACCCGGCGTTACCGTATCAAACCCGATGAAATGTTGCTCCCGGGTACCGTCTTCCCTCTCCATTTCTTCAAATACCACACGCTGCAGACCCTGCAATTCCCACAGCACGTGCGGCATGCTGGTACCACTCAGAACGCGATTATCTACGCCAGTGGGCCTGCTGTCGTCGAGATAAAATGATCTGAGGAAGCCATAAAGATAATCCGTGCCCTTGGAGCGCGCTATCAGGGTCAGATCGGGCGGAACCTGTCCGAACCAGCGCAGCGCATCCGCCTCGGGCATTGCAATGCTCATCGTCTCATCGGGTTTTTCTGCCGCAAACATCAGATTGGTAACCAATTGATCCTGAGATAGCTCGAGATCACGGGCTAATCTGTTGTAACGAACATACTTGGCGGAATGGCAGCCCATGCAGTAATTAACGAAATTGCGCGC
>JAUWKW010000029.1 GCA_030614035.1 Chromatiales bacterium
AAGCGGAACTGGAATGGGTGCGTTCCAGCCCGCAAGCGCGCCAGGCAAAAAGCAAGGCCCGGCTGAGCCGTTTCGAAGAATTGTCTTCCAGGCAATATCAGCAGCGCCAGGAAACCAACGAGATTTATATTCCACCCGGTCAACGGCTAGGCGAACTGGTGATCGAGGCCCGCGAACTCGCAATGAGTTTCGGCGACCGACTACTGTTTGAGGCACTGGATTTTCAGATCCCGCCGGGGGCGATTGTCGGAGTCATAGGACCGAATGGCGCGGGCAAAACAACGCTGTTTCGACTAATTGCTGAGCAGGAGCAGCCGAGTAGTGGCGATATCCGGCTCGGTGAAACGGTGGAACTGGCCTATGTCGATCAGTCACGCCAGTTTCTCGACGACAGTAAGACCGTGTGGGAAGAGATTTCCGATGGTGAGGACCTGATCCGCGTCGGCAGCTACGAAACCTCCTCGCGAGGTTATGTCGGCCGCTTTAACTTTAAGGGGCCCCAACAACAACAGAGGATTGGTGAACTGTCCGGCGGCGAACGCAATCGCGTGCATCTTGCGAAGGTTCTGAAGGCTGGCAGTAACGTACTGCTACTCGATGAGCCAACCAATGATCTGGATGTTGAAACCCTGCGCGCGCTTGAAGAGGCGCTACTGGATTTCCCCGGGTGCGTCGTTGTGATCTCCCATGACCGCTGGTTCCTCGATCGCATTGCGACCCACATCCTGGCATTCGAAGGAGACAGCCAGATCGAATTCTTCGCCGGCAACTATCAGGATTATGAGAAAGACCGCAAACGCCGCCTTGGCGACGCGGCGGACCGGCCGGACCGAATTCGTTACAAACCGCTCGCCTCGTAAGCCCCTGTCACTGGAGTAACACCCAACTCCCTGTTTAGGTTAGAATTTCACTGAATCCGGAAACCATAATCCGGAAAACAATAACCCCAGCCTATGCCGCTACGACTCGAGTCCAGCAACCAGTTTAACCGGGAACCCGTTTCCGGCAGCATCGAGTGCCCCCACTGTCAGGCCAACGCGCACATGGCCCTTATGGCTGCACCGGGGTTTAAGATTCTGCAGGCAAAAAAACCCGGGCAAGTAGGCATGGTTTTTCAGTGCGATGCCTGCCATTCACCGGTCTTTCTGAAGTTTCGCGTTCGACGATACCAGCAGGACAGGATCATTTTTCACTCTGCTGCCCACGAGGTCGAGCGCCCGGCGGAAAAATTCAATTTTAACTACCTCCCCGAACAGGTAGCGTTTACTTTCCGGGAGGCATTGGGTTGTTACCGATACGGTTTGCTGCAAGCGTTTGCAGCGATGAGCCGATTAACGGCCGACGCGGTAATCGACGATCTCGGTGACCGAGGAAAATTGACAATGTTCAATCAGCTTGAGGAAATTCGAGAGATTGCCGATCTCGATGACTCCGTTTTCACGACCGTCCGACAGATCCTGCTTGGCGCTGCCGATAATAAATCGCCGCCACCGGCGGTAGGACGCGGCGAGGCGGCTGTGCTGTTGGAAACGATCAAGGACCTTCTGTACCAGTCTTATATAAGAGAGGCCCGGCTACGGCGGGCACTCGAGGTACGGCGTTTTTTCGCGGATCAGGCAGAGACAAAAGTGTCATCGCTGGATGCCGAGAATTCCCGTTCCACTGGCGCCGGTTAATTTACCCAGACGCGCGCGTTGCGGAACATTCTCATCCAGGGACCGTCCACATCCCAGTGGTCCGGATGCCAAGAGTGCTGCACCGTCCGAAAGACGCGCTCCGGATGTGGCATCAGGATTGTTACGCGGCCGTCGGTCGAACAGAGCCCTGCTATGCCCTCGGGCGACCCATTCGGGTTGGCGGGGTACCCCGCGGTTACTCGACCGTGGTTATCAACATAGCGAATGCAGACCTGTGCGTTGCGGCTACAATCTTCTAAATCTGTGGCAGCGGCGAATTCTGCGCGTCCCTCACCGTGCGAAGTGACAATCGGTAATCGGCTGCCCGGCATTCCGCTCAACAGTATGGACGCCGAATCCTCGACCGCGACGAGACTGAGCCTGGCCTCGAACTGTTCCGACAGGTTGGTGACAAAACGGGGCCAGTGTTCGCTGCCGGGAATGATGCTGTTCAGCCCCGCGAGCATCTGGCACCCGTTGCAAACGCCCAGCGTAAACCGGTCGGAACGTTCAAAGTACGCCTGAAACTGTTCACGGGCGCGGGAATTGAACAGTATCGATTTTGCCCATCCCCCACCGGCACCCAATACGTCGCCGTATGAAAAGCCGCCGCAAACGACGATGCCATGGAACGATGCCAAAGCACGCCGGCCCTCCAACAGATCGGTCATATGCACATCCACCGGCTCAAAACCCGCCCTGTAAAAAGCCGCTGCCATCTCTATCTGGCTATTTACCCCTTGCTCGCGCAGGATCGCTACCCGAGGTCGGACACCGCCGGCAATAAACGCTGCGGCCACGTCATCGTCAGCGGCAAAACCAATTTGTGGATTCAGCCCGGGATCGGAGTCATCCTCAATCGACGCGTAAGCCTGGCGGGCAGTTTCGGGATTGTCGCGCAGCACCTGCATCCGGTAGCTGACCTCAGACCACTGTTTTTGAAGTTCAGCGCGGGAAGCATCCAACACGATTTTGTTTGTCGCAGATATTCGCATACGCGGCGTATCGGTCACGCTACCGATGCGCCGGGTTACGGTCGCTAAACCCTGCGCGTCGATCAGTTGCATGGCTTTGGCGGCATCGCGATCCCGGATCTGCAGCACGGCGCCGAGTTCCTCACTGAATAACGCTCGCAGCAGCGCATCGCCATCGGCGTCAAGGTCGATCTCGACTCCCCGCCGGCCGGCAAACATCATTTCGCAGAGGGTTACGAACAGCCCCCCATCCGACCGGTCGTGGTAAGCCAATACCAGTTCATTGTGGTTCAGTGCCTGGATCGCGTCGAAGAAACCGCGCAATAAACCGGTGGCTATTACGTCTGCCGGCGAACCGCCCGATACCCCGAAGACCTGCGCCAGACAAGAGGCACCGATCCGGTCACGCCCTTCGCCAAGATCGATCATATACAGTCCCGTGCCGGACTCGTCGCGCAGTTGCGGCGTCAACGTGCGGCGAATGTCCTTGACCGGCGCAAATGCCGATACGATCAACGACAGCGGGGCAGCGACTGTCTGCGCATGACCGTTGTCGGTCCAGCGCGTTCGCATAGACAGCGAGTCTTTGCCAACCGGTATCGCAATGCCGAGCTCCTGGCAGAATCCGGAAGTTACCGCGGACACGGTGTCGAACAATGCCTGGTCCTCGCCCGGGTGACCGGACGCGGCCATCCAATTAGCCGACAGGCGCACCTGATCGGTTCCGCCCACGTCGGCCGCCGCCAGATTAGTCAGGGCCTCTCCAATAGCGAGTCTGCCCGAGGCGGATGGATCCAGCACCGCGACCGGGCTGCGTTCTCCCATCGACATCGCCTCCCCTGCGTAGCTTTCGAACCCCCGCGCTGTCACACCGACATCGCTGACGGGAACTTGCCACGGCCCTACCAATTGGTCACGGGCAACCTGTCCACCCACCGTTCGATCGCCAATGTGAATCAGGAACGACTTGTCGGCGACGGTCGGAAAACACAACACTCTACGGCACGCTTCGTCTAATTCGATGTCGCTCAATTCCGAGTCCGGTATTTCCCGCAACTGCCTGGTTATCTGCACGACCGACCGCGGGGGCTTGCCCAGCAGCGTATCGAGGCGCATTTCGACCGGCCGTTCCCCCGACACCCGATCCTCGACCACGAGCTGACCGCTTTGATCGATCTGGCCAATCACTGCCCATGGGCACCGTTCGCGATTGCAAATTTGTCCGAATAATTCCAGATCCTTCGGTTCAATTGCCAACACGTAACGTTCCTGAGCTTCGTTGGACCAAATTTCCAGCGGGGACATGCCGGGTTCAGCGTTCGGAATGTCCCGAAGCTGTACGACAGCACCGCGGTGACTGTGGTCGACGAGTTCGGGAATTGCATTTGATAGACCGCCGGCGCCGACATCGTGGATGATTACTATCGGATTGTCGCGGCCTTCGGTCATGCCAAGGCGCCAACAACTGTCGATGACTTGCTGAGCGCGGCGCTGCATCTCTGGATTACCACGCTGCACAGAAGCGTAATCCAGGGCCTCACTGCTGCTGCCGCTACCCATCGATGAAGCTGCACCACCACCGAGACCAATCAGCATCGCCGGTCCGCCGATAACGATCAGCGCTGCGCCGACTGGTACCTCGGCCTTTTCGACGTCCGCCGGGCGAATATTGCCCAGCCCACCGGCGATCATAATTGGCTTGTGAAACCCGTAGCTAAAATCGCTACCGGGTTCGGCAGGTGCTTCGAAAGTACGGAAATAGCCCAGTATGTTGGGCCGCCCAAACTCGTTATTAAAAGCGGCCCCACCGACCGGTGCGGCCAGCATGATCTCCATCGGCGACGCAATCCGGTCGGGGCGCCCGATGGTCTTTTCCCACGGCTGCTCATGTCCGGGAATGCGCAAATGGGACACCGAGAAACCGATCAGCCCTGCTTTCGGGCTCGCTCCACGCCCGGTCGCACCTTCGTCACGAATTTCACCCCCGGAGCCGGTTGCAGCGCCGGGAAATGGGGCGATTGCAGTGGGATGATTATGCGTCTCGACCTTCATGACGATATGCACGTCTTCTGTAACGTATCGATATCGACCTGTGGCCAGATCAGCAATCAGCCGGCCGGCTGGTCCGCCTTCAATTACCGCGGCGTTGTCCCGGTAGGCCGACAGCACACCGTCCGGATTGGCGGAATGTGTGGTACGAATCATATCGAACAGGCTGTGCTCCTGTTCATGTTCGTCGATATCCCAGCCCGCATTGAAAATCTTATGACGGCAATGTTCTGAGTTTGCCTGCGCAAACATCATCAGTTCCGCATCCGTTGGATCGCGGCCAGACGAACGGTAACTATCGGCCAGGTACTCAATTTCATCAGCCGACAGCGCGAGCCCGAAGCGCTCGTTGGCTTCTGTTAAAGCCGCAGTACCGGCCCCGGTCAGCGGTATTCGATTCAATGGCGCCGGATCGTGCACACTAAAAAGTTCAGCGTGCCCAGCCTCTCCCAGCAATACGGTCTCCGTCATCCGATCGTGAAGTCGGGCAGCAATATCAGCCAAAAGCACGGCGTCAATGGGTCTGCTTCCCGTTACCGAGTAACGGATACCGCGCTCGATTTGGCGCACCATCGTCAAACCGCAGATCTGAACGATGTCAGTCGCTTTGGTCGACCAGGGGGAAATTGTTCCAAGCCGGGGAACGATCAAGAATTGCTTATCGAGTTCATCCGGCTCGAGCATTGCTGGGCCATATTGCAGCAGCTTCTCGAGAATTGTTTGTTCATGCGCTTCGAGCGGACGCTCTAGATCGACAAAATGAATATAGCGTGCGGTCAGTCCGGTGATGTCCGCCGGACCATTGCGCAGAATTTCGAACAGCCGGTCGAGACGGAACGCAGAGAAAGCCGGGGGCCCAGGCAGTTGTAACATCGGCGTTTGGCCTGGTACAACGATCCCCGGTTCGCTCAATGCAGGTGCCTGCTAATTTCCCTTATCCGTGCCCTGCCCGCCCGGCGGATACACGGGCATCGGGAACTGAGTCACGTTGCCACCCTCGACCGAACTGATCTTGCTAACACCCTGCTTTTCGACCTCGTCAATGCGAATCACCGCGTGCATCGGGATGTACGTTCGCTTGACCGACTCGAATTCCGACTTAATGCGCTCTTCGGACGGATCGACGACAACGGAACTGCGCTCGCCGAAAACCAACTTTTCGACTTCGATGAATCCGAATAATGAACCCTGGGAAACACTGCGAGCATAAATCTCGTACATTTTCCCCTGACTCACGAAGATGATCTTGTATATATGCCGCGCCGCCATAAGAAGATACTCACCCCTCCAGACAATCGTACTGGTTCAATTGCATGGTTTCTAATCGATTGATTGAACCCGAAGCAAGAGTTCAGTTCAGCCCAACCGGAATGGAACCGGTCATTCCAGCCCACCAGCCTGATAACGCTCTGTATTAAGTCAAATTGATCCGGTTGACAGGCGGCGAATTATAACCCAGTTGCATCGCAACTGTGTCAGGGCAATAGCTGCAGCCGCACGGCCGCGAAACTGTGACCTGTCCCCGAGCCGTGGCCCCGGCGATCAGACAACATGTAGTTGGGGAAAACCCGGTAGCGGGCGCTGCCGGCGCTTCGTCATGTATCGAATCATTCTCTGGATAGAAAAGTGCTATGCCGCTGCGTTTGCAGGTAGTCAGCAAGAATCGCATCTCGCTGGGTGAAAACCATGTCGTGGAGTTTCCGGCCCGTGGTGGCAGTATCGGGAGGAGCCTCGACTGTTACTGGGCCCTGCCGGACGCGAGCCGCATATTGTCCAGTCAGCATGCAGTGATCGACTTTCAGGCTGGCGCCTATTATCTAATCGATACCAGCCGAAATGGCGTTTACATCAATGGGTCGGACTCGGCGGTCGGCAAAGGGAATCCCCAACGACTGTTCGACGGTGACCGCCTCAGGATCGGTGACTTCGAGATTGAGGCCGCACTCGTCGGTGATGACACGAATTCGGCTGAAGACACAATGCGCGATTCGATCGTGCGAGCCCAGCTCGTGCCCGAAGATGAATCCATGGAGCTGTCGATGCTTGCGGCAGACCAGATCTCCGACGATTTTGCGCTTGCGCCGCACCTGGAAACGAACGACGACTCTGCCGAACCGAGTGCGGTGGAAGAACAACCGGCATCCAAGGACGCGACAGCTGAAGGCGTGGACAAAGCAGTGGCTGCACTGCTGAAATCTGCCGGGTTGAAGCGCCAGGACCTGGCTGGCATGCCCGCAAACCACGTTTTGCAGACCGTCGGTCAATTACTGAGGGCTTTCGTGCTGGGCTTGCGGGACCTGCAGCATATGCAATCGAACCTGATACAGACGTTCGAATTGTCAAACAATGAGGACATGACTGGGCGCAACAATCCGCTGCGCTTTTCCGGTGAATTGGAGTCAACTCTAAAATATCTGCTCGGCGATCGCAGTGAAGATTATTTATCGGCGCCGGCTGGTGTATCGGACGCGTTTCGCGCAGTTAACATCCGGCAACAGGCTATGATCAGAGCCATGTGTCATGCGCTGGAAGACTACTTGACACATTTTGATCCCGATGGTCTGAAAAGTCAGGTGACCGGCAAGGAAAAACGCGGCTCCACTGCCAGCGGATCAAACAAGTCGAGATACTGGGAAATTTACGAAAAAGCTTACGGGTTTTTGACGCGCCAAACCGAGCAACAGATTCCGCAGCTATTCAGCGAGGAATTCGCTCGCGCCTACGAAATCGAATTGTTATCGCTAAAAGATACAGCGGACCGATAAACGCTCGCGCTCCGACCCGACGAGACCTTACTCAGGCCGCCACTCGCGGGTAAACTCCAGTGAAAATGTGTACCGCCCTTCCGGGTACTCGGACACCGACACCGACATTGGCTTGCCGTCCTGATTGACAAACCGGCGCACGACACAAAGTGTCGGTGAGCCGCGCTCTGCTTTCAGTGGTCCGGCCATGTGTGGCTCCACGTGCCCGGCGCAAATATCAATGGCGACCGTCTGCAATGATGGAGCACCGTCTTTGAAGATTTTCGGATCCGGAATGTTCTTACCGGAATTCAGCCAGCGACCGTATTTCTGCATCGCATCGCGCAGATAGATATCCTGCCAGCATAGCGGGACACCGTCGCTGGCCCGGCTCCTGACCTGGGAGTATCTTATGCAGGCCGCACCCTCTTCGCATTCCATCCACTTTCGGACCGACTCACTACAGGGAAGCTGCTCGGTCGAGATCAGTTTTCGTGTGGTGTCCGACGGGTACATCAGCAATTCGTCGAGTGTTGAAATCGTCTGCCGGTATGCTTCCGAGGGGACTACCGATGTTACGACCGTGCCCTTGCCGCGCTGCCGGGAAATGAAGCCTCGATTTTCAAGGATGCGCAGGGCTTCACGCACGGTAAACCGGCTAACCTGATACCGAGAGACCATCTCGAGTTCGCCGGGTAATCTATCGCCAAGCGACAGTTTGCCGGAATCGATTTGATCCATTAACTGCGACGCTAGTTCTCGATAGCGCGGCTGGGGACCGTTTTTGTGTTCGATCACTGAAGGAATCTCCCTATCCCAAGACTAATTCCGGGCTTAAGTTGAGGCGAAGCCTAACTTGTCTCAAACCGATACAGCAAGACTTATCAATCCTGTCGTCGACGAGGGACAAAGGCCAAGACGTATCTGTCCGCAGGTTGGTAAGTCACGTGCTTTAGACCAAGCTTCGACCCCCGGTTGGCCGGGGAGCCCGCCCAGGGCCACCCCTGGGTGTTTTAAATAGCAATGATTCTCATTTACAATTGGGGATCATCCCGAATGCAGTCACGACCAATGACCCTGGACGATCTTAAACCTGGCCAAAAAGGCACGATTTCTAGCATCAGTGGCGAAGGACCGCTGGTGCAGCGCCTGATGGCGCTTGGCTTGCTCGAAGGCTCTGAAATCGAAATGCTGAGAAAAGCGCTCGGTGGCGATCCCGTCGAGGTCGAAGTCATGGGTTATGCCTTGTCTTTGCGCCGCGACGAAGCACGGCGAATAGAAATAGTGACCGGCAATGCCGTCGGTGTCTGAGACAGCGGCGAAGGCGCGGCCTCCCCCACAGAGCTCTCATAGCTCGGACGCTGTTGCGCGGGCAACCATCGCCGTCATCGGTAACCCGAATACCGGCAAAAGCACCCTGTTCAATTCGCTAACCGGGCTCCGACAGAAAACTGCGAATTACCCGGGAGTCACGGTCGAGCGGCACACCGGCATAACGAATCTTGGTGATCAGGAGGCAACGCTAATCGATTTGCCTGGGGCGTATTCACTGTCTGCGCAATCGCCAGACGAAATGGTTGCGATCGATGTGCTGATGGGCGGCCAGGACGATCTGGAACCACCGGATGCGATATTAATTGTCGTTGATGCCGCCAACTTGCGGCGTAATCTTTTCCTGGTCAGTCAAATCCTGGAACTCGGCAAGCCGATTGTGCTGGCGTTGAATATGTCCGACCTGGCTGACAGGAAAGGGATACGCATCGATTGCGAAGAACTTGCAATGTTGCTGGACTCCGCCGTCGTACCGTTTGTCGCAACCATTGGCCGGGGGATCGATGAGCTGAAACAGGCGCTCGCCGATGCACTCGAGCAGGGCCCGGCGAACCGTCCGTTGGTCATGCAGGAAGTTCGAAACGCCGCCAAAACCATCGCGCGTGACTTGCCCAACGCTGGCCCGACCGAACTCGAATACCAGACGGAACGAGCAATTATTGATGATGGCGGCGAGGCGGAGAAGCGGCTGGCCAGCTTGGGTGGTCCGGCGCTAACCGCCAAAATTTTGGAGATCCGATCCAGTATCGGCGGCGACAAGTCGCTGGCTGCAATCGAAGCCAAGCGTCGCTATATCGGTATCGACTACATCATGAAGCGGGTCGAAACCCGTGGAAAACCGGTTCGGAGCATTTTCGACCGGGCTGATCGCATAACGAATCACCCGCTGATTGGTGCCATTTTATTCGTACTGGTCATGGGCACGGTGTTTCAGGCCGTGTTTTCCTGGGCCACGCCGGTTATGGATCTTATCGACGCAGGCACCGCGTGGCTCGGGGGCAGCCTGCTGGCGCTGCTGCCGCCCGGCGCGCTCGCCAGTCTGCTGGTCGACGGCGTTATCGGCGGGGTTGGCAGCGTCGTTGTCTTTCTGCCGCAAATTCTGATTCTGTTTGCATTCATCATCTTTCTCGAGGATTCGGGCTATATGGCCCGCGCCGCATTTCTGATGGACCGCCTGATGCGGCAATGTGGGCTATCCGGCCAGTCGTTTATTCCGATGCTGTCGAGTTTCGCTTGCGCGGTCCCAGGCATTATGGCCACCCGGGTCATCCCCAACCGACGGGATCGAATTGCGACAATAGTGGCCGCCCCGTTCATGACCTGCTCGGCCCGCCTGCCGGTATACGCCTTGCTGATCGGCACATTCATACCGCAGCAACATTTCTTTTTCGGGATCATTAACCTGCAGGGCCTGGTGTTATTCGGCCTGTATATGCTGGGCATTTTCGGCGGAATATTCACCGCGCTGCTGTTGAAGCGCTCTGCCCTGAAGGGTCCGACCCCAACGTTCCTGATCGAGCTTCCGCCGTATCGCCTGCCTAACTTAAAGTCGATGCTGATCCGCTTACTCGACCGTGGAAAAATCTTTCTCGCGCGCGCCGGCACCATCATCTTCACCGTCGCAGTCGTCGTTTGGGCCCTGGCGTACTTTCCGCGCACCGAGATGATCGCCGATCAGTTTGACGCCGAGCGGGTAACCGCAGCAGCAACGCTGAACGATGCTGCTCTGTCCACCCGACTCGCAGCGATCAACGACGCCGAAGCCTCAGCTTATCTGGAACAAAGTTACCTCGGGCGCATGGGCAAGACAGTGCAACCTGTATTTGCACCATTGGGCTGGGACTGGAAAGTTTC
>JAUWKW010000170.1 GCA_030614035.1 Chromatiales bacterium
CCGTCGGCAACCGTGACGAGTTTTGCAGTAATGCTGGCATCGCCCTCTGCTGATGCCAGCGTCGCCGTGACATGATCGGCAGATGCCTGCACCTCAACCAGGCGACCTGGACAAAACACATCAATGGCATCGAGCTCCTCAATGCGTGCCCAAAGAATTTCGCCCAACACCCTGGCCGGCACCAGTGCACCCAGCTCTCCGATGCCCTGTTCCGTACCGTCGATAACGGCCGTGCCGAAGCGACCTTGTTCGGAGACGTGAATCTTATGAATTGGCCAGCTGCGCTCCCCAATGCCGTTCCACAGTGCCAGCGAGTCCAGGATTTGTCGACTGCCGCGCGATAAAGCAATCGTCCGATCGTCGAAGCTCGGTTGCCCCGAATTCTCCAGCGGTACTGCTTCGACCAGAGCCAGCTTTAGATCGAGTCCGGCCAGCGCCACAGCGAGACTCGCACCAACCATGCCGCCGCCGGCGATGACAACGTCGTAGGCGTGTTTTTGTTTTTGGCCCACCGCGTTGCTCAGTTCAGCGCTGATCCAACCAGTGCTTCTACCTGATCTGGCTCACGCGGCAGATCTTTCGTCAAGACTTCGTGGCCATCCCGGGTTACGAGCACATCGTCCTCAATCCGAATCCCAATCCCGCGCCACCTTTTTGCCAGCTTGCTCTGATTCTCGCCAATGTAGATACCCGGCTCGACGGTCAACACCATGCCTGGTTCCAGCACGCGCCACTGGTCCGATACCTTGTAATCCCCGACATCGTGAACGTCCATTCCCAGCCAGTGCCCGGTGCGATGCATGAAGAACTTCCGGTAAGCGCCGTCGCGGATCAGGTTTGCCAACGTACCCTTGATCAACCCGAGGCGTTTCAGCCCGCGGGCGATTGCCCGCACCGCGGCGTCATGCGGTTCGTGCCACATGCTTCCCGGCACAACGCACTCCAGCGCCGCATCCTGCGCCTCTAAAACGATGTCGTAGATTGCCCGCTGCTCCTCGTTAAAACGCCCATTGATCGGGTAGGTACGTGTCACGTCGGACGCGTAATAGTCGAACTCGCACCCGGCATCGACAAGTAAAAGGTCACCGTCTTCGAGACGGTCGTTGTTGTCGTTGTAATGCAAAACACAGGCGTTGGCGCCGGAACCGACAATCGGCTGATAGGATGGATGGACGCCATTGCGCCGGAATTCGAACGCGAATTCTGCCTCGATCTCGTATTCATGCTTGCCGGGCTCGCAGACGCTCATGGCACGCTTGTGAGCCGCTACAGCAATCTTTGCGGCCTTACGCATTGCGCTGATTTCAGCCCTACTCTTGTATAGCCGCAAGTCATGCAGCAGGTGATCCAACGCAATAAATTCATCGGGTGTATGGGTGCCGGTGCGTCCCTGCGCCCGCAAGGTGTTGACCCAGCTCATCAAGCGCCCGTCAAAGTCGGGACGCGTTCCCATCGAGTAGTAGACCCGCTCACAAGACTCAATAATGCCGGGAAGAATGTCATCGATATCGGTGATAGGAAATGAATCGTCAGCGCCGTATTTAGTCACGGCCTCGTCCAGCCCGGCGCGCCGACCATCCCACACTTCGCGCTCAGGATCCTTGTCTCGAACAAACATCAGAAACTCGCCCTCTGCGCGGCCGGGTACCAACACGGCCACCGATTCGGGCTCGGCAAATCCCGTCAGGTAATAGAAATCGCTGTCCTGACGATAGGGATAGTCGACGTCACGATTGCGAATTTTTGCGACCGCTGCCGGAAGAATGGAGATGCCGCCTTTGCCCATCATGCGCATTAGCTGCCGCCGGCGCTTTGAGAATTCTTTCGGACTCATTGTCGATTTGCGCTGGCCAGTGACCGCCCGCTCCGTAACGCGACGGTCTCCTCGAACAGAAGCTGAACGCTGGCTCGAACAAACTCCACAAGTTCCACGTAGGCGGCTTCATCTTCGATATCATGTTCGTCGGGGGTCACAGTCGCCCGCGTGATTTCGCTAAAGTCGTGGAGAATTTCCTGCATGATGCCGCTGTCCATCACCGCCACTGCTGCCGGATCGTTTGCGCCGGCGACGCTCAGACCATGCATAAATCCCTGACACCAATTGGCGAGTTCGGTTGTTCGCTGCGGCAACTCCTCATCGTCGGACGGCAGCAACATGACGAAACTCATGTCGCCTTCCTCAAGATGTTCATAGGTCCATCCGGCGATTTTCCAAAGTGCATCAGTACTCTCACGTGCCGACAAGTCGCTCTGATCCAAGTCTGCTAGTGTCTCTGCAATCCACGCAGATGCCGCCTGTGGCCCCAGCAAGCAGACGGAACCGCAGAATGAACCATGCGCTTGGGCAGCCTGCGCCAGCGCCCCGACCCCATGGAGAACGAGCTCCAGCGCCTCGAAGCTGGCGGGTTCGTGGGTGCTAAATGCCATGTATGGACGCCTTAAATGGTCATTGGTAGCCGCAAGTCTATATCCTACCATTCCGCTCCGGGACCCGATATTTGACCCTGATACTGACCAGACACTATATTGGCAGTCATGTCGGATTCAGTTGAACAGACCTTCACGCACGAGTTGGAACGCCTCGAGAAACGCCTCGACGAACTGGTTGTAATCTGCAATCAACTCAAAGAGGAGAACCGCTCGCTGAAGCAACGCCAGGACACCCTGATTGCGGATCGGGCCACACTGTTGCAGAAAAATGAGCAGGTGCGAGCCCGTGTCGACGCCATGATCGGACGCCTCAAGGCAATGGAGCACGGCTCATGACGGAGATGTTTGCTCACGTCAATGTCAAGATTCTGGAAAAGGAATACGAAGTTGCCTGCCCGGCGAACGAACGCGCCGACCTGCTGGACTCCGCCGAAATGCTGAATAGCAAAATGCGCGAAATCAGGGACGGCGGCAAGGTCGCAGGTCTGGATCGGATTGCCGTGATGGCGGCACTCAATCTGGCAAATGATTTGCTCAAAGCTCGCGACCAGGGCGAAGTGCTGGAGTCTGCTGCGAAGGAACGCTTGCAGGCGATGCGCGAGCGGGTGGAAACCGCCCTGCAAAACGGCCAGCAGATCGAGCTGTAACCAGCGCAGGCCGGCGGGCACTGCCCGGCAGTATTTAGGATTGTTTCTGGCTCCTCCTGCGGTGTTCGATGCAGACCCGGAAGTCTTTCGACCCTAACTCACAATCGCGGGGTCGTGTCCTTCGGGCAGCTGTGTGCATTACCGCCCGACGCGGAAAGCCTGGGCTGCCCCGGTTGGCCCCACCTTCTGCTCTGGTTCGAGAGCGAAGGTTTGCAACGGCACAGGCGGGAGGTGCCATCTCAATCTTCCTCAACTCTCTCTATCCGCTATTGGTGAATATTTAACGGCAGCGGTTTCGCATGCGCGACTTGCGTTCCAAACTAAAGAGAAAGCGCTTGATGCTGACCCGGGATCAGATCCGCAACGCATCGTCGCGGATTACCAATTTGCTCTGGGGAATGCCGGAGCTGGGCCGGAGTCGAAGACTTGCCGTTTACATGGCCATCAACGGCGAAACCGATTGCGATTCGCTAACCCAGGATGCCTGGTTGCGCAAATACGCGGTTTTTGCGCCAGTTTTACGCGGCCGGCGACTGAAATTTGCGCCCCTGAAACAGGACAGTCGGCTCCAGGCCAATCGCTTCGGCATCTTCGAGCCGGAGTGTACGCCTGAGCAGCTGCTTAGACCGAACGACCTCGATGTCGTAATAGTTCCGTTGCTTGCATTCGATTCTCACGGAAACCGGCTGGGAATGGGTGCGGGGTATTACGATCGCAGTTTCAGCTTCCTCAGGGCGCGGAACAAATGGTTGCATCCCAAGCTAATCGGTGTGGCGTATGACTTTCAGCGCGTTCGACGAATCGATGTGCAGCCTTGGGATGTTCCATTAAACGTCGTAGTAACCGAGTCGAAGGTATATAGATTTCGTTGATCACTACGCCGCAAGCTTTTGCATTTCGTAAAACTTTTTGGATTCTTCAACGAGTCGCGCAAAGATCAACACTATTTCCGGTGTGAGAGGCGTCAAATTGAGTTTAAAAAGTGGGACACAGGTCACGCTGAAAAGGGAATTGAAATCGTGGTGTTTACTGGAATTCTGCCGAAGCTTGTATATACTCGACGGCGGTTAACCCGACATGGAGACTGATATGGCTGCCAAGAAACGTTCTAGGAAGAAAGTTTCTCGCAAGAAGGCGAAGAAACGGAAGGTTACTCGTCGAAAGACGGCTAAGCGCAAGACGAAGCGTAAAGC
>JAUWKW010000125.1 GCA_030614035.1 Chromatiales bacterium
GAGCAGGTCAAATACCTGCAGGAAGTCGCGGTCGATGAAATGTCCCGGCAGCGCAACCGGCTCACGGTCTATCGGGCACAGGCGAATTTCGCGCTGGCCTCGATTTACGACCGTGCCGCGACGGTGACCGGCCAGTAGGCCGGCCGGATCTTGCGGCATGAATCCCCTGGTAATCATCAATCTGACCTTGCTCGGCTGGTTGTGGCCGTTCCCTGGCGGCGATGCCGAAAAGGACAAGACCATCGGCAGCCTCGACGGCACCGAGGTCGAAATCCACGTCGGCGAACTCGGCGATTCTTCCGGCGGCAAGGCCATGCAGCAGTATCGTAATTTCCTGGAGTTGCCCGGTGGCGACCCCGTGCTGCGCGCAGAGGCCATGCGACGATTAGCGGATCTGAACCTGGAGGCCGGCGAGTACAAACAACTGGAAGCTGACTCGGAGTTTTCTGATCGCCAGTTTTACCTCGATGCTATCAAACTGTACTTGGCGCTAATTGATTCCTATCCCAATTACCAGAATACCGATCTGGTGCTGTATCAACTTGCCCGGGCGTACGACAGCACCGGTCAACAGGACCGTGCGCTGGAAACGCTCAACCGGATGGTCCGCGATTTCCCGGACAGCGCATATGCCGACGAAGCGCAATTCCGGCGCGGCGAGATTTTCTTCATGCAGAAAAAGTATCAGAGTGCGGAGCAAGCTTATGCCGCGTTGATCGCATCTGACTCGCAGTCTGGTTTCAATGAACAGGGCCTTTACAAGTACGCCTGGTCGTTATTCAAACAGGCTGACTACAATCACGGCGCCGAAGCGTTCCTGCAACTGCTGGATCAACGGCTGGCGGCTGGAAATGCCGAAGAACTCGACCAGAAGCTGCAAAAGATGACGCGGCCAGAGAAAGAACTAATCGAGGATACGTTGCGTGTACTGAGTCTGACGTTTTCCTACATTGACGGCGCCGACTCGATTAACAAATACATGGAGAATCGAAGCGACCAATATTACGCCTACCTGTTGTATACCAATTTGGGAACGTTATACCTGGCCAAGGAGCGTTACCTGGACTCGGCGGCCACATACAAAGGTTTTGTCGAACAGCAACCCAACCACGCCCAGTCACCGCTGCTATTCGCCGAGGCAATCGAGGCCTACCGGATAGGCCGGTTTCCGACCCTTGTGCTCGAAGCCAAGCGTGACTACGTCGCGGCCTATGGACTGGACAGCCCGTACTGGGCCCACCATGACCCGGCAACACGTCCCAAAGTCATCGACGCGTTGAAAACGAACCTCGGTGACCTTGCCCAATACGACCACGCGCTGGCGCAGGAAAGTGGCGATCGCGCCGACTATGAACGCGCTGCCGGTTGGTACCGGCGGTATCTCGAATACTTTCCAGAGGATCCCGACTCGGCGCAGCGTAGTTTTCTGTTGGGTGAGATCCTGACCGAGTCAGGTAATTTGGCCGAAGCGACCAGGTTTTACCTGCGCGCTGCTTACCGGTACCCGGAATACGACCAGGCAGCGGAAGCCGCTTATGCCGGCCTGCTGGCGTCTTCGTCGCACCTGGATGCCCTGTCGGGGAGTCAGAAAGAAACCTGGGAGACGGCCCATCTCGAGATGGCGTTTCGGTTTGTAAAAACTTTTCCCGAACACGAGCAGGCTGCTGCGGTCACGACCAACGTTGCCGAAGAACTGTTTGCCGCGGGACGTCTCGTCGAAGCCGCGGCCATCGGTGGTCTGGTCGTGACGATGCAACCACCGGCAACGCCTGAACTTGAACGCGTTGCATGGACCGTGATCGCCCACGCCAATTTTGATCTGCAGAACTATGCCGAGGCAGAACGAGCCTACGTCCGCTTGCGCGGTCTGCCGGTCGAAAACCAGAAAGCCAGGCAGGAGATCGAAGAACGCATTGGTGCTTCAGTCTACAAGCAGGCCGAAGCGCAGCAAGCCAGCGGCAATACTGAAGCGGCGCTGGCAGGCTTTCTGCGGGTCGCTCAGGCGGCCCCCAAGTCCTCGGTCAGATCCAACGCTACCTATGATGCAGCCGCTTTGCTGATGAGTAGCGCTCAATACGACGGCGCGATTCGAGTACTCGAAGGTTTTCGCATCAGCTTTCCCGAACACGAATTCAGCGATGACGTCACACAAAAACTGGCTGTTGCGTACCTTGAATCGGGGCAGAGCGACAAGGCTGCGGCTGAATTCGAGCAGATTGCGACACTGGACATGGACGCATCGGTGCTACGCGAGGCGCAATGGCGGGCCGCCGAACTATACGAGCAGGCAGGCAATACCGCAAAAGCCGGTCGTGCCTACGCAAAGTTTATTGAGCAGTTTCCCTATCCGATCGACGAGTCGATTGAAGCCAGGCAGAAACTGGCTGATCTGTCGCGGGCCAATGGCGATTACAAAGCACGCCGGCAATGGTTGCAGAGCATCATTGCTGCCGACGCCTCGGCAGGCGCACAACGCACCAATAGGAGCCGTTATCTTGCTGCCGCGGCATCGCTGGAGATGGCTGAACCCCTGCGCGATGCGTTTGTGGCCGCCAAGCTGACGGTGCCGTTGCCACAGAGCCTGAAACTCAAAAAGAGTCGCATGGAGATTGCACTCGCTGCGTACAACAAGGCCGCTGCTTACGCAGTTTCCGATGTGACAACGGCCGCGACCTACGAAATTGCCCAGCTTTATTACGGCCTCAGCCAGGACTTGCTGGCGTCCGAGCGACCTGGAGATCTCGACCCCGATGCGCTCGAACAGTACGAAATCTTGCTGGAGGAACAGGCCTTTCCGATTGAAGAGAGGGCGATCGAACTGTTTGAGGCGAACGCGGCCAGGGTATCGGAGGGTATCTACGACGAATGGATCAGGAAAAGCTTCGGTCAGCTGGCCCTGCTAATGCCGGCCCGCTACGCGAAACCTGAGAGACGGGAGAGCTACGTTGCGCGCCTGGATTAAACGCGGGATCGTTCTCGGAGCGGCCGTATGCGTCGTTGCCTGTGGCGCGATGGGTCCGAAGCGCAGCGCCGGAACAGTGGGCACAACCTCCGGCGCGCCCGGACGCGTGATCGCTCAGTACGAACACGCGTTGGTCGCAATGCAGGATGGCAATGACGACCGCGCTACCCAGCGCCTGGAAGTTTTCATCGGGCAGTACCCACAGTACGCCGGTCCGTATGTGAATCTCGGCATTGTCTATGCGCGCAATGATCGTACCGAAGAGGCTGAGCAGATGTTTCAACGCGCGATTGAGGTCAACCCCGGATATGCC
Organism: Chromatiales bacterium; assembly: GCA_030614035.1. GTDB lineage: Bacteria > Pseudomonadota > Gammaproteobacteria > Steroidobacterales > JAPUGB01. The sequence continues at coordinate 3,276 of JAUWKW010000125.1, forward strand.
GCCGCATACAACGAACTCGGCATCCTGCATCGTCAGGACGGTCGCTTCGAGGAAGCAGTATCGGCTTACCGCCGGGCCATCAAGGCTGACTCCAAGTACACACTGGCTTACCTCAATCTAGGCGTCCTGTATGACCTCTATCAGCGCCAACCGCAGCAGGCGCTGGAGTACTACGAAAGATTCGTTGCCTTGGAACAGGACGAGCAGGTCGAACGCTGGATCGTCGAATTGCAGCGCCGAATCGCAGCTGGCCAACGGTCCGCTAGCGCGGGGGCAGTCGAATGATCCGTAATGCCCTTTTGACAGCACCATTACTTGCGCTGGCGATTGCGTTTTCTCCCAGTAGCGCGTGTGCGCAGGACGCGAGCGCAGAAACTGCCGCGCCGGAATCGCCGCGGCCGCGTCAAGTGGATAGCCTGAAACTGGATGCCACAGCTATTACCGGCAACCGGGAATTGCCGAAGGTGATGCACATCGTGCCGTGGAAGGATTCGGACTTCGGGGATCTGACCGGTAGACCGGTCAATAGCCTGCTGGATGAGGTCCTTTCGCCGGTAGACCGTGACGTGTTTCTACGACAGATGAAGTATTTCGAGCAATTGTATGGGTCCGCGGAGACACCGCCAGCTGAATAACAGGGCGCCGGACGGCTTGAGCCGATCCGGCATTTTACGCAAGGAGGCCGGAAAGCCATGGGTATTTATTCGAGCATTGTGAGCTTTTTTCAGGACGGGGGCTTATTCATGTACCCGATCGTTGCCATTTTCGCGCTGGGGGTGGCGATTGCGATCGAGCGGTACGTGTATCTGACAACCGCCAGCGTGACGAACAAAGCTCTTTGGAAAAAGGTGACCCCGTTTTTAAAGACGGGTAAGTTCAAGGAAGCAGTGGCGATGACGTCGAAGTCGAAGGCCGCTATCGCCACCATTCTTTCCTATGGCCTGCATCGCGTCAGAACGGCCCAACGTCGTGACGACATCGAAAAGGCCATGGAAGAAAGCCTGATGGAGGTTATGCCGAACCTGGAGAAGCGTACCCACTACCTGGCAACGTTCGCCAATATTGCAACGCTGCTCGGTCTGCTGGGCACCATCATCGGCCTGATTCGTGCTTTCACCGCAGTCTCGGCCGCCAATCCGGCTGAGAAAGCCGACCTGCTTTCCGCAAGCATCTCGGTAGCGATGAACACAACCGCGTTCGGGTTGATGGCTGCGATCCCATTACTGCTGATTCACACGGTGCTACAGACCAAAACGACCGAAGTTGTCGATAGCCTGGAAATGGCCTCGGTGAAGTTCCTGAACACGGTGATGGAGCACTCGTCCGGGAAGAAACCCGCGTGAAGCATCGCCGGCGCCGACATCGCTCCCGCCAGGCGGCGGAGATGAACATCACCTCGTTCATGAACTTGATGGTGATCCTGGTGCCGTTCCTGCTAATTACGGCGGTGTTCTCGCGGCTGGCGATTATGGAGTTGAACCTTCCAACCTCGGACTCGCCGGCGCTGGATGAAAAGCCACCGGAGCTGAGTCTGGAAATTATCGTACGCCGGGACGTCATATCAGTCGCTGACCGGAATGCCGGTCTCCTGACCCGGTTGCCGACAGTCGACGGGGATTACGATTACGACGGACTTACCGAGTACTTAAAGCGGGTCAAGTCCAGATTTCCGCAAAAGCTTGACGCGGCACTGCTGCTCGAGAGTGACGTGTCCTACGATGTGCTGGTGCAGGTCATGGATGCGGTGCGGGTGTACGAAGCAGAAGTCGACGGTGACATGGTCCGGGCCGAACTGTTTCCGGAAATCGCGATCGGCGACGCGCCGCGGCGTGCGAGAGGCGGTTAAGCCATGTTGTCAAGCCGCGCCAAGCGCATGGACAAGCACCATCACCGTAAGCAGGTGGTTTCGCTGCAATTGGTTTCGCTGATGGACATATTCACGATTCTCGTGTTTTTCCTGTTGATCAATTCCACCGATGTCGAAGTATTGCCGAATGCAAAAGA
>JAUWKW010000069.1 GCA_030614035.1 Chromatiales bacterium
GACATCCTGTACAGGGCAGTTGATCCGCGGGTGTCGTTGACATGAACAACGGTGTTGCAGAAATTGCCGCTGTTGACCTGGAACGCGACTCCAGCACTGTCGGTGATTCCTTGTGGGGCAAGGCGATTTTGAAATTTCGTCGCGACCGCGCGGGCATGTGGTCCTTAGCCGTCGTAACCGCTTACGCCTTGATAGCGCTCGGAGTGTGGACCGGTGTGTGGGGAACTGGCTGGGCCGACGTCAGCGGCCCCAAATGGGCGCCGATTTCTGCTGAACATTGGCTGGGCACCAACATTATTGGTCAGGACATATTTGAACGCGCCGTGTTCAGCACTAAAACCGCTTTCGAAGTCGGCCTGGTCGTCGCCGTACTGTCGACGGCGCTGGGCAGTGTGTGCGGCTCCGTGGCGGGATTTTTCAGTGGCCGCTGGATCGACGAAATAATTGTCTGGCTGATGGGCGTACTCGATTCCATACCGTTTTATCTTCTGGTAGCGGCGATTGCATTTTCTTTAGAAGGCAATCCGTACGCGATGCATATTGCAATGGTCTCGACGTTCTGGGTCGGGACCGCTCGGCTCGTTCGCGGCGAAGTCATCAAACTGAAGAGCCTTGATTTCGTCGAGGCGGCCCATGCGACTGGCGTTGGTCAATTCACGATTATTTTTCGCCATATTTTGCCAAACACATTTCATATTCTTCTGGTGCAGGCGACGATTACATTCGTTGCTGCAATTAAATCGGAGGTCATCCTGAGTTTTCTGGGCATCGGGGTGCAGGACGGCATTAGCTGGGGACTGATGATCGCTGAGAGTACTTTCGAGGTACTGGCCGGCTTTTTCAACAACTTCCTGGCCGCGTCCGTACTGATGTTCGGTCTGGTCATGGCATTCAACATGTTCTCTGACGCTCTGCAGGATGCGCTCGATCCACGAACGGTGTCTGCATGAGTGAACCACCGCTGCCAATGGCTGAAAGCAGGATGTCTGATGGCAAAGAAATACTGTTGAGCGTTCGTGACCTTGCGGTTGAGTTTGCCACGGAGCAGGGCGTCGTTCGGGCGGTCGACGGCGTCAGCTTTGACGTGCATTCGGGCGAAACTATCGGCTTGGTCGGTGAGTCGGGTTGCGGCAAAACGGTGACCGGCCTGTCCATACTAAGACTTGTCCCGTGTCCGCCAGGACGAATTGCAGCGGGGCGGATTGAATTCAAGGGTCAAAACCTGCTGGAAATCGACACCGGGCAAATGCGCGACATCAGGGGAAGCCAAATATCGATGATATTTCAGGAGCCAATGACTGCGTTGAACCCGGTGTTCACAATTGGCAACCAGATGGTCGACGTGCTGCGCGATCACGAAAAAATGACCCGCCGGCAGGCGAGAATAGCTGCGATTGAAATGCTCGACAAAGTTGGTATTCCAGATCCCGCTGTACGCGTCGACGACTACCCCCACCAACTATCGGGCGGCATGCGCCAGCGCGTCATGATCGCGATGGCGTTGTCCTGCGGACCCGAACTGCTGATTGCCGATGAACCAACCACGGCACTCGATGTAACCACGCAGGCACAGGTACTCGATCAGATTGTTAGCCTGCAGGAAGAGTTTCAGATGGCCGTTATCCTGATAACCCATGATCTTGGAGTCGTCGCCGAGGTGTGTAGCCGGGCAATCGTTATGTACTGCGGCAGCGTCGTCGAAAGCGGTTCGATCGAGCCGTTGTTCGAGCAACCCAGGCATCCGTACACGGCCGGCTTGCTGGACTCCATACCACGTATCCGTGATAAGCAAATCGGGGAGTTGCCGGTGATCCAAGGCATGGTTCCGGACTTACTGCAGTTGCCGGCAGGCTGTCGCTTTGCCGATCGCTGTGATCGAGCGAGTGGCGTGTGTGTCGAGTCGCGACCGCAGCTGGATCCTGGCGCCGCCGGTCAGACGGCCGTTGCTTGTTTCGATCCGATTGACGCACAACAGTGAACATCGCAACGGAGCCTATGCGCACGCGTGACAGCGAACCGCTGTTGCAGGTCGAACAATTGAAAAAGTATTTTCCGGTGCAAGCGGGTCTACTCCGTCGTGTCGTCAATCAAGTGCGGGCGGTGGACGGGGTCAGCCTGCAGATAGCGTCGGGTAAGACCGTAGGGCTGGTTGGTGAATCCGGTTGTGGCAAGTCGACGCTGGGACGCACGATTCTGCAATTACAGAAGCCGACCGCCGGCAACGTGTTTATAGCGGGCCGGGAGATTACCGGCATGCCTCACGCCGAACTGAAAGCCTGTCGCAGGGATATGCAGATTATTTTCCAGGACCCCTACGCCTCGTTGAGTCCCAGGCGCACCGTCGCGCAGATTATTCGCGAGCCACTCGACGTGCACCACATCGGTAGCCCATCGGAGCGACGCCGCAGAGTCGCAGAATTGCTCGAGGTCGTCGGATTACGACCACAGATATTGAATCGTTATCCGCACGAATTTTCCGGTGGTCAGCGGCAGCGCATCGGTATTGCGAGGGCACTCGCGCCGCGACCGAAATTCATTGTGGCCGACGAGCCGGTGTCGGCGCTCGACGTTTCGGTGCAGTCACAGGTGCTGAATCTGATTGCAGAACTTAAGCGCGATTTCGGTATTGCATTTCTTTTTATCTCCCATGACCTTGCGGTGATTCAGCACGTCAGCGAGACGGTCGCCGTTATGTATTTGGGGCGGCTCGTTGAGGAAGCGAGTGCTGAGGATATCTATAGATCTCCAAAGCACCCGTATACCGAGGCACTGCTGTCGGCGATACCCGTACCGGACCCGAAGCGGAAATCCAGTCGGATAATTCTCGGCGGCGATGTGCCGTCTCCGGCGCACCCACCTTCAGGTTGTCCCTTTCATCCACGCTGTCCCGCCGCGATGGATGTTTGCTCCAATGTACCGCCGCCGCGAACCGATCAGGGCGGTCCAGGGCGTCCGCATTACGTAAGCTGCCATTTGTACAGCGGGGCTGAGTCTTAGTCTCCGTAGATTAATTCCGGCAGCCACGTAGCCAGTTCCGGCCAGTATGCCAGCAGGATCAGGGCGAGTAGCTGGATCAATACAAACGGAATGACCCCTTTGTACATTGCGGCCGTCGACAGCTCCGGTGGCGCAACTCCACGCAGATAGAACAGCGCAAAACCAAACGGCGGCGTTAGAAAAGACGTTTGAAGATTAATTGCAATCATAATTCCCAGCCACACGGGGTCGATGCCCATGCCTAGCAGTACCGGCCCGACGATCGGTACGACGACGAATGTAATCTCGATAAAATCGAGCACGAATCCGAGCAGGAACATGACAGCCATGACGATCAAAACGGCGGAAACGGTCCCTCCCGGAAGCGCTGTCAGGAACTCCCGCACGGCGTCGTCTCCGCCGTAGCCGCGGAACACCAACGAAAAGAAAGACGCTCCAACCAGAATCAAAAACACCATGCTGGTAAAACGTGTGGTGTTTCGCATGATTTCCTTAAGTCTTTGCAGGTTGAGTTGGCGACGCAGCAGGGCCAGCAGCAGTGCGCCGGCGGCCCCCACCGCCGCGGCTTCGGTCGGGGTTGCCAGGCCGCCGATAATCGATCCCAGTACCGCGAGAATCAGCAACATCGGTGGTATCAGGACCAGCACTACGCGGACCAACAATGGTCTCTCGTCGACCGGACCGTCGATATCGACCTCGTCGTGCACAGGCATTAACTGCGGCCGGACTGCCCCGAGAATGATCAACCAGAGGATGTACATTCCGACCAGCATTAATCCCGGGATCAAGGCGCCGACAAACAGGTCACCGACAGAAACGGTCTGCGGGGAAAAAATTCCCCGATCGATTTGTGATTGTTGATACGCCGAAGACATCACATCCCCGAGCAGTACCAGGATGATCGATGGCGGAATGATTTGGCCGAGGGTCCCCGAAGCGCTGATGGTGCCGGCCGCAACGGCGGGATCGTAACCTCGCTTCAGCATGGTCGGCAGTGCCAGCAGGCCCATCGTAACCACGGTGGCACCAACGATCCCGGTGCTGGCTGCCAGCAGCATGCCGACGATGGTTACCGCGATGCCCAAACCGCCGCGCAGGCGTCCGAACAATTGACTAAGCGTGTCGAGCAGATCTTCGGCGATTCGGGCACGCTCCAGCGTGACGCCCATGAAAACAAACAACGGTACCGCTATCAGGATCTGATTGCCCATGATGCCGAAAATGCGGTTTGGCATCGTGTCCAGGAACACCGGGTCGAATACACCCGCCAAGACGCCACCCAGCGCGAATAACAGCGCCGTGCCGGCCAGAGTAAACGCGACCGGGTAACCGGCGAGCAAAATTGCCACGATCGCAAAAAACATCAGAAAGGCGATGATCGGCATTGTGCTTGGACTCAATCAGAGTCCATAGAACGTCTCGCGACGAGTATGGCGACGTTGCGGGTTTCCATTGCGATTCCCTGCAGCAGCAGCAGGAATGCGGTGGCGGGAATGAACGACTTCATAATCGAGGGAAACGGGAATACCATGCCGCCGGCCTCACGCGAGGTTTCACGAATCTCCCACGAAAGACTGACATAGTCCCAGCTGGCCCAGATTATGAAAACGGTCAGAGGCAGCAGAAACAAGGCAGTGCCGAGGGCATTCACCAGGGCGCGGCCACGTTCGCTCATGTCCCGATAGAAGATGTCGACGCGCACGTGCTGGTCATCGGCCAGCGTGTAAGCAGCTGCAAGCATGAAAACGGCCGCGTGCATCCACGTTACGCTCTCCTGCAGCCAGATCCAGCCGGTATCGAACAGATAGCGAAGCACAACCACGCAGAAGGTGACCAATACCATTGCCAGCGTCAGCCAGGCGGTGATACGCCCAATCGACCGGTTCAGCTTATCGATCGCGGTGGCTACACCTGCAAGAGTCATGGTAGCGGAGGCGGTGGCCTAGCGTTCCCAGAAGCTGCGGGAGACCAGTACCAGCAGCGTGAATATTTCCAGCCGTCCGAGCACCATCGCGGTAATGCATACCCACTTTGAAAGATCGCTGAGTGCACTGAATCCATTGGCAACATCACCTAGCCCCGGCCCGAGGTTATTCAGCGACGCCGCTATCGCAGAGAATGCGGTCACCTGATCGACACCGTCTGCCAGCAGTATCAGCATCATCAGTACGAACAGGACAACGTAGACTGCAAAAAATCCCCAGACAGATTCCACCACCCGTGACGGCACCACCATGTTGCCCAGTTTGACTGGAATTTCGGCGTTGGGATGGACAAGTCGCTTGATTTCGCGTACGCCCTGCCGGTAGAGCAGCAAAACACGAACGACTTTCATGCCGCCGCCGGTTGACCCTGCACATCCGCCGACAAAACTCATGAAAATTAGCAACACCGGCAGCGCGCCTGGCCACAACGCGAATGGCGTGGTGGTGTAGCCAGTGGTCGTGCCAATCGAAATGACCTGGAACAACCCATTCCATACCGTGTCGCTGACATTCCCGTAGACGCCGGCGATATATAGATAGAACACCACCACGACTGCGAGCCCTATCAGCCCGTTGACGTAAGCACGGAATTCCGGATCTGCAATGTAATTGCGCAATCCGCGGCTGCGCCAGGCCAGGAAATGCAGTGAAAAATTCACCCCCGCTGCAAGCATGAACACCATTGCTGTCAAATCAATCAAGACGCTGTCGTAATAGCCAATACTCAGGTCGTGAGTCGAAAAACCGCCGATCGCGACCGTGGAGAAGCTATGGCAGATGGCGTCGAATGCATCCATGCCGGCAACCCAGTACGCGAGTCCACAGGCTACTGTCAAGGTAAGGTAGATGTACCAAAGCGCTTTGGCGGTCTCGGTGATCCGGGGCGTCAACTTGGTGTCCTTTACCGGTCCCGGCGTCTCTGCGCGATACAGTTGCATGCCACCCATGCCCAGCATCGGAAGGACTGCCACGGCTAACACGATAATGCCCATGCCACCGAGCCACTGCAGCTGCTGCCGGTAAAACAACAGCGAGCGTGGCAGCGTGTCGAGCCCGGATAGCACTGTTGCGCCGGTGGTTGTCAGACCCGATACCGACTCGAAAACGGCGTCAGTTAGCGACATTACAGGCACTTCGGAAAACAGCAGCGGAGTTGCTCCTACTGTGCCGAGGCCAAGCCAGAAAGCTGCGACGATTAGAAACCCGTCACGGAGGCGCAATTCATCACGGGCGTTGCGTACCGGTAACCAGAGCAGAATTCCGGCAGCCAGAACGATGACGAAGGCGTATAGAAACGGCAACGCCGAACCTTCGTCATAAATCAATGACACCGCTACGGGCGGCAGCATGCTGATGCTGAACATCATCAGCAGGAGACCGAGGATGCGCTGTACTAGGTTGAGATGCATTGTCAGTCAGGCGGAGGAGTTTGCCTGTTCAACCTAACGCCATTCGCTGCCAGCCTGAAACAACCGTTCGACTTCATCGATTTGGCGGCGGTCCGTCAGGAACAAAATCACGTGATCGTCTGCTTCGACGACTGTGTCATGATGAGCCTGCACGACTGTGTCGCCGCGCACGATCACGGCGATGGTCGTGCCTGTAGGCAAAGCGATATCCTCTATTGCCTTTCCCACGACCTTTGATTTGCCGACCTCCCCGTGAGCGATGGCCTCGATGGCCTCCGCTCGGCCTCGTCGCAGTGCGTGCACGCGCACCACGTCGCCTTGGCGAACGTGCGCGAGGAGTGAACCGATGGTTATCTGTTGCGGCGATATCGCAACGTCTATGCTGCCGCCCTCTAGCAGTTCCGCATACGCGGGGCGGTTGATCAAGGCCATCACCTTTTTGCATCCTAAGCGCTTTGCCAGCATGGCCGACAGAATGTTCGCTTCTTCCGCATTGGTTACGGAACAGAAGACATCGGCGCTGTCGATATTCTCTTCCAGCAGTAGTCCCTCGTCGGCTGCATCCCCGCAAAGCACTATGGCCTTGGAAAGTCGTTCCGAAAGTTCACGCGCACGAACCTTTGAGCGTTCGATGACCTTAACCTGGTTTGTGTGCTCTAAAGCTGCGGCAAGCCGGTATCCGATGTTCCCTCCGCCCGCAATGACAACCCGTCGAACCGGGTCATCTAGTTTCCGCATCTCGCTCATTACGACGCGAATGTCTTTGCGGGCAGCTATAAAAAAGACTTCATCATTTTCCTGAATCAGGGTATCGCCCTCTGGCGGAATACTCTCGCCGTCGCGGTAAACCGCGGCAATACGAGTTTCAATCCCGGGGATGTGTTGTTGCAGGGCT
>JAUWKW010000023.1 GCA_030614035.1 Chromatiales bacterium
GGTGAAATGCGCGACCTGGAAACGATAAGCATCGCCGTGACGGCCGCCGAGATGGGCATCCTCGTTATGGGCACCTTGCACACGAATGGCGCGGCCCCGACGGTAGACAGAATCGTGAATGTTTTTCCCCCGGACAAGCAGGCGCATGTTCGAACCATGCTGGCCACTTCGATTCGCGGAGTCGTTTCGCAACAACTGATACCCCGCAAAGACAAAACAGGCCGAATAGCTGTCCTGGAGATACTGATCAACACTCCGGCGGTGGGCAACCTGATCCGCCAGGGCAAGATCGATCAACTCGAGACTGCCATGCAAGGCGCGCGCCAACTCGGGATGATTACGATGGATACATCGCTACGCGATCTATTCGACAAAAGTCTTATCACCGGCAAAGATGCCTACCACGCCTGCAACGACAAACGTAAATTCGAGCCATACAAGACCATGACCTGACATCCCGGCAGGTCCAGCTGCAGTCAGCTACAGCTGAAAAAAATCCCCAATCACGACGCCGTACAGAGCCGTTGCGCTCTATGCCTCGGTTCGGCTATGCCTGGTAATCAGGCTATTATCCGGCTGTCCTGGAGCTGTTGAACTGACTGCCTATTACGATGGTTTGCGCCTGGGATCAGCACGAACCACCGCTGCTGCGGTTTCGCCCGGCGGTTCCTGTTAACCTTGCGGCGCGTCCGGGTGACCGGACAGGTCTGACTGGCCGTCATGGAGGATCCCCCCGGACGTCTCGCCTGGCGCCGTAATGCGATGGACAAGCACACGAGTAAAATCCTGGTCACCAGCGGACTGCCGTACGCAAACGGGCCCATCCACCTCGGGCACCTCGTTGAATACATTCAGACGGATATCTGGGTTCGCTTCCAGAGACTCCGGGGTCGCGACTGCATTTTCGTCTGCGGCAGCGATGCTCATGGCACCCCCATCATGCTGCAAGCCCGGGAAGAGGGCATCAGCGCCGAGGAAATGGTGGTGACGTATCAACAAGAACACCAGCGTGATCTCGGCCGGTTCATGGTCGAGTTTGACAATTTTTACACCACCCACTCCGAGGAGAACCGCGAGCTCGTAGAAGAGATCTACCATCGCCTGACGGAACGCAATCTGATCGAACGTCGCGTGATTGAGCAGGCCTATGACGAAGAGGCAGGAATGTTCCTGCCCGATCGCTTCATTCGGGGCACCTGCCCGGTCTGTGGTGCCGAGGACCAGTACGGAGACAGCTGCGAGGTGTGTGGCGCCACCTACTCACCCGGAGAAATCCGCGATCCGAAGTCGATACTCAGTGGTGCGCCGCCAGTGTTGAAGGAATCTGAGCACGTGTTCTTCCGCCTCGGAGAGTTCGAAGCAATGCTCAAGAACTGGACGGCCAATGGGGCAGTCGACACCGGCGTCGCGCGGAAGCTCGACGAGTGGTTCGACGCCGGACTGAGGGATTGGGACATATCACGCGACGCACCGTACTTCGGGTTTCAGATTCCGGATACCGAAGACAAGTTTTTCTATGTCTGGCTGGATGCCCCGGTTGGTTACCTGGCCAGCTTCAAGAACCTCTGCGACAGTCGGACTGACCTGAATTTTGAGGAGTATTTCGAACCTGGCAGTCAAACCGAGCTGTACCACTTTATCGGCAAGGACATTATCTATTTCCACGCCTTGTTTTGGCCCGCCGTTCTCGAAGGCGCGAAATACCGGCTGCCCACCGCCATATTCGCGCACGGGTTCCTGACCGTAAACGGGCAGAAGATGTCCAAGTCTCGGGGCACTTTTATATCGGCAGCTGCCTACCTGGAACACCTCGATCCGGAATACCTGCGTTATTACTACGCAGTCAAACTTGGTTCAGGCATCGAGGATATCGATCTGAACCTGGATGATTTCGTCGCGCGCACGAATTCGGACCTGGTGGGCAAGCTCGTCAATATTGCCAGCCGCTGCGCCGGCTTCATCTCAAAGAACTTTGATGGCCGGCTGTCGGATCAGTTGGAAAACCCGGCGTTGCAGGAAGAATTTGTTAACGCTGCAGTATCCATCGAAGCTTGCTATGAGCACCGGCAGTATTCCAAAGCCACCCGGGAAATTATGAAACTCGCTGACCGTGCCAATCAATATATTGACGAACGCAAGCCCTGGGTGCTCGCGCGGAACGAGAAAACGGCTGCCGAGGTGCAGAACGTCTGCACCCAGGGCCTCAATCTGTTCCGCGTGCTGATGATCTATCTGAAACCCGTACTGCCGGAACTGGCGAAGAAAACCGAGGAATTCCTGGGCATCGATGCCTTGAGTTGGGCCGATCTCGCGGAACCGGTGCTTGGTCGCTCGATTCAGCCATACCGGCCAATGATGCTCCGGGTGGATGACAAGGCCGTGAGCGCCTTAGTCGAAGCGTTACAGGAACCAGCATGAACGATTCACGCTGCCAACGCTGAGAAGGCAGAAGCCATGAATCGCCGTATGCCATGACCGACCTGATCCTGATCATTATTGCCACGGTGCTGGTTAACAACCTCGTGCTAACCAAATTTCTGGGGCTGTGTCCGTTGCTGGGGGCCAGCAACAAATTCGAAACCGCGGTGGGAATGTCGCTGGCGACGACCTTTGTGCTGACCCTGGCGGCGGCCGTGAGCTACCTCGTTGACCGGTACCTGCTCGTGCCGTTAGACATCGAATACCTGCGCTTGATTTCATTCATTGTAATTATCGCCGCAGTCGTACAGTTCACCGAGACCGTGATTCGCCGCTCGAGCCCGATGCTGCACCAGGTCCTGGGACTGTTTGTGCCATTGATTACGACCAACTGCGCAGTGCTCGGCATTGCCCTGCTCAATGCCCAGCGGAGCGTGAGCTTTTTGCAAGCCGTCGCGTATGGCATCGGCGGGGGCCTGGGTTTCAGCCTGGTCATGGTGCTGTTTTCGGGTGTGCGCGAGCGACTCGATTTCGCCGATGTCCCGATGCCGTTCCGCGGCACTGCGATTGCCTTGCTAACAGCGGGCATGGCAGCGCTGGGGTTTATTGGTTTCACCGGACTGGTACAGGAATAACATGGTCGCTGGCTTGCTGGTAATGGCGTTCCTTTCGGGCTTGCTCGGAATTGTCCTGGTTATCAGCGCCAGACGCCTGCCGGCTGACACGATGACCGTGGTGGATCAGGTTAATGGTGTGCTGCCGCATACTCAGTGCGGACGCTGCGGATACTCCGGGTGCCGACCGTATGCCACAGCCATTGCCGCCGGCGAAGCCGACATTAACCAATGCCCGCCGGGCGGTGACGAGGTGATTGTCGCACTCAGTCAATTACTGGGCCGTCCAGCCAAAGCCCTGGATGAGAGTTTCGGGCTGGCCGGACCCCCGATCGTGGCCGTGGTGGACGAGGATATCTGTATTGGCTGTGCTCGTTGCCTCGATGCGTGTCCCGTCGATGCTATTCTCGGCGCAGCAAAGTTCACGCATACGGTCATCGCGAACGAGTGCACCGGCTGCGAATTGTGTATTCCCGCCTGCCCGGTCGATTGCATAACAGTTACGGAAAACACGAGCCAGCTCGATGCCCGTGCCGCACACTAAAGATCGATCGATACACCGACCATGACGAACGGCCGGACGTCCAACCAGGCACTCCCGCTGCCCGCATGGGGTATCCGCCTGGAGTCCCGGAAAGTCGATTCAGAAACAGGGGCAATAAAAAAGATGCCGCCGCCGGGCGAGTTGATCGTTGCGCTGAAACAAAATATCGGTGTACCAGCGGAAACCATTGTTCAACCGGGCGAACGGGTACTCAAAGGCCAACCCATTGCAATCGCCTCACGCTGGGGACTCAGTGTGGCGGTTCACGCACCGACCTCCGGGGCCGTTATGGCGATCGAGGAGCGGCCGATTCCGGTCGCCGGAGGCGGCACCGGGGAAAGCGTAATTATTGAACCGGACGGCAAGGAAGAACGTTACGCCGGTTATGTCGCGCAAATGAACTCAAAGCGGCTGCCGCCGCCTCAAATCCGCAACGAAATCATGGAGGCCGGCATCGTTGGTATGGGTGGCGCCCTGTTTCCCACTGCGACCAAGCTCAATCCTGGATCCGGCATTCAGGCACTGATTCTGAACGGCGTGGAATGCGAGCCGTATATCAGTGCCGACAATGCGCTGCTGACCGAGCGTTCGGACCAGGTGTTGCGGGGCGCTGCCATCATGCTGGCTGCCCTGGATTGCGACGAGTGTTTGGTGGCAGTCAAAGCCGATATGGCCGAGGCCCAGGCCGCAGTGCAGGCAGCGATCGATGCCCTGGGCGACGATCGCATAAGCCTGGTGGTAGTGCCGGCGTTCTATCCGGCCGGAGGTGAACGGCAGCTGATCGAACTGATCACCGGGAAGGAAGTACAAGCTGGCGGACTGCCATGGGATGTTGGCGTGGTGTGCCAAAACGTTGGTACCGCCGCTGCGGTGGCAAAATTTTTTGACGAAGGCGAGCCCCTGATATCCCGCATTGTCACGGTGACCGGCGACGGTGTCGGGACAGCCGCAAACATAGAGGTCATGATTGGCACACCGATCGTGGATCTGGTCGAGTTTGCAGGCGGATACACCGACGATGCCGCAGGGCTGGTGATGGGCGGACCGATGATGGGATTTTCCCTGCCGCACGATCAACTCCCGGTTACCAAGGCGACAAACTGTATTCTCGTCGCAGGTCAGGCGGAGCTGGATCCGTCGGTGCGCGAAATGCCCTGCATTCGCTGCGGAGAATGCGCCCGAGTCTGCCCGGCGGCCCTGATGCCACAGCAGTTACTCGCGTTGGCGCGGGGGCCCGATTACGAAGCACTGGAATCGCAGGGGCTACAGGATTGCATCCAGTGCGGCTGCTGTGACTACGTTTGCCCGAGCTATATCCCGTTGACCAGCCGGTTCATAGAGGCCAAACAAGGCTTGTGGGAGAATCACCTTGTTTCGCAACGGTCCGCGTTGGCTTTACGCCGTTTTGATGCACGCGGTGAACGGCTGGAACGACGCGAATCGGATCGAAGCGATGAACTGCAAAGACAGGTCGACGAGATTGGGCCGGCGGGCGAAATCGACGCGGATGCGCTGCGCCAGCTCAAGCAGCGAGTGAAGAGCAAGAAACCCGGGGACAAAACCTGATGGCCCGTCCCAATTAGGGCGCACACGTGAAATTCGCAAGTAACGCCGCCCCACACTGGCTCGGCGCAGAAAGTGTGGCCGTGCTGATGCGTCAGGTGCTGTATGCACTTGTGCCAGCCCTGATCGTGTTGGTCTGGTTTTTCGGCGCCGGAATCATATTGAATATTCTGGTCGCTGCTGTCGTAGCGCTGGGCTCCGAAGCACTGGTTTTGCGTATCAGAAAACGCCCGGTCGGGTTGTTCATCAGCGACTATAGCGCCCTCGTCACGGCGGTCCTGCTGGCCATGTCTCTGCCGCCGTTGACGCCATGGTGGATAACTGCGACTGGAACGGTCTTCGCCATTGTGTTCGCCAAACACCTCTACGGCGGCCTTGGCTATAACGTTTTCAACCCGGCCATGGTCGGGTATGCCGTTTTACTGGTCTCTTTCCCGGAAGACATGGCTGCCTGGCCGCTACCGCGCAACATCACCCCCGATCAGCAAACGCTGAGTCTGTTCACTGTGCTGCAGTATTGGGCAACGGGTTCGGTGCCAGCCGATGTCACTGTCGATGCGCTTAGCGCAGCGACCCCGCTGAATTCCGTCAAGGGACAGCTGGGCATGATGAGAACCATGCCAGAGATCGTCGGCGATCCGTTGTTTGGAAATCTCGCGGGACACGGCTGGGAATGGATCAATGCGGCTACCGCGCTGGGCGGCGGGTGGCTGCTGTACCGGCGAATCATTCGATGGCAGATACCGACCGCAATGCTCGCTGGCCTGCTGGCACCGGCTTTGGTCTTTTATATAGTAGATCCGGCTACGCACCCATCGCCGGCTTTCCACTTGCTCAGCGGAGGAACAATGCTTGGCATATTTTTTATCGCGACCGACCCTGTATCAGCGGCTGCAAGCAATCGAGGCCGATTAATCTACGGCCTCGGAATTGGCATCATTACCTACGTGATTCGAAACTGGGGCGCATACCCCGACGGAATTGCATTTGCAGTCCTCTTGATGAACCTGGCAGTCCCCGTGATCGATCGGTACACGCGCCCCAGGATCTACGGGCACGGGGCCTGAACATGGACACCGGGTCTTCCGAGGGTCTCCCAGGCATGCGATTGTTGATCCCGGTGTTGTCGCTGGTATTGCTTGCCGCGTTGGGCGCTGCGTTGATTTCCGCTACTGACCGATTAACTCGCAAGCGAGTCGCCGAAAATGAAGCGGCGCAAATCATGAAAGTTCTCGGCGCCTTACTGCCCGAGGGTGGCTACGACAACTCACCGCATCTCGACGTGATCACCTTGACTGGCGCCAAACTACCCGGAAGTAACGCGGTGCTGCCGGTGTACCGAGCGCGCCTCGCGGGCGAGCCGGTGGCCGCGATACTGACGGTGATTGCTCCGGGCGGCTACGTCGGTTCCATCCGGCTACTGGTCGGTATCCGGGCAGATGGAACAATCAGTGGTGTCCGGGCGCTGGAACACCGGGAAACGCCGGGGCTGGGCGACAGTATCGAAACAGCGCGTTCGGACTGGATTCGAATGTTTGACGGCCGCTCGATCGCGGACCCGGCTCCGGCAGCATGGCTGACGCGGCGCAACGGTGGCGACTTCGATCAGATCAGCGGGGCAACAGTGACGAGTCGGGCAGTCGTCGAGGCGGTTCGTGACGCATTGATATTTTTTGCCGAGAATCGGGACATGCTGTTTAGCACGCCCGTTGACCGGGAAACACCCTGAAGATACCAGGCGCCTACTTGGTATAGAACTGTTTCGTGAACCGGACTGCCAGACGACGGGTTTCGTTCTCCGGAACCACATCTATATCGAACACCAGGGTTTCCTGGTGGCTGACCGCGAATTCGCCGATGTAGTAAATGGCATCCTGCTCGGTCACCTTGCGCATGTCGATCGACCGGTACTGGCCGGCCAGGTTTGCTGCAGCAACCTTGACCGCGCCCGCCCAGGGCTGGTCCTCCTGGGTCTCAAGTTTTTTCAATACCACGACGTTCAACATGCCACGATTGTCGCTGCGCACGATACCGGCTGACTGGGCCACCTCGGCCGGCAGTTGATTCGTCCCAAGGGCGTTGACGTGCAAAACGTAGGCGCCGAAATCCTTGTAGTTCTCATAGTCCGCCAGGCTGATACGCTCTTCCGAAAGCGTGCCAACACCTTCATCGACGCGCTCGCATGAAGACAGCCCCATCGCTGCAATCAAAACCGCGAATAATATTTTCCTAGATGCCGTGTCCATCGACACCAGTCTCCCTTATCGTCCCGGACGTTGGGTCCCGGCTACTATAAACGATTCGGCTGCCGCTGACTGCCCGCGCGCTTGCAGCCGGGCCATGTGATTCAATGTTGGATGAGTCGGGCGCAGTGAACAGATCAGTAAACGGGATTCGAATCCTCGGCATCCCTCATTTCCCAACTGGATATCATCGGGAAAACGTTCATCAACCACAGCAGCACCAGCATGAAACCGGAAATCAACCCGAGAAAGAGAATGAACTCGAATAACGATGAGAACGGCACCGCATTGTCATCCAGGGCCGGCACGACTATCAGGTAACGGTTGATCCAGATTCCGACATTAATGACCGTGCCAATCAGCACCATCGCCCACCAGGTCCGCTTGACCGGCGCGAATATCAGCGTTCCGATAGGAATAGCGATGATGCAGATCATCTGCGTCCAGAATAGCGGCGCGTAATGCCCGTACATCTGGGCCCACAACGGTCCGAATTCGTTCGGAAGATTACCGAACCAGGTAACGAAGAACTGTGCCCAGAACATATATACCCAAAACAGCACCAGCCCGGTAATCATGATGCCGAGGCTCTTGACCTGGACCGTGCCGAAATAGGCGCCAAAGTCGAGAACACGGGACATCATCGCCCCCATGACCAACATAGCCGCACTGCCAGCCACCATGCTGCCCATGGCGAAATACATTGGGAACACGGAGCTGTGATAGTGCCGCACCAGCATCATGCCGAAATCCCAGGAGATGAACGTGTTGGCAAGCACCGCGGTAATAATGATCACCGGCGCCAACAAATACATATAGGACTGCAGGCGCCGCGGGTCCCGGCCCTGTCCGAACTTAAACAGCCGACGATAAAGCGACTGCCGCCAGGCCGGCCCCGTCGCGGCACTGTCAGCGGTGATGTCGGGCACGAGCCCGATGACGAAATAGATCGCAGCCAGCACATAAAACACGAGTTGCACAATCAGGTTGCGGATCAACAAAAAATCCGCATTCAGCCAGGCGCTCAGATGCTCACCCGGTTCCGGGGAAAGCCACCAGAATAATTCGCTGCGTCCATAGCAGAATATGAGCACAAAGATACCGATAGCGAACGGGAAGAATGCCAGGGTCATCAGCTCCCCTAAACGATAAAAGGGCCTGGCCCATTTGGTCCGGCAAATTCTAAGAATTGCAGCAAACACGACGCCGAACTGGGTGATGCCGAGCAGGTATATATAGTTCGCAACGAAAAAGCCCCAGGGGACCGAATCGGGTGCCGTGGTCAGCATCACACCAAGCCACACGCCTGCGATCAGCAGCAATGCCGCGAATACCCCGAGCATCAGCCCATAGCGCCGGCCGCTGGGGACGCCGGTGGATATTGCAACGCTGTTATTCATCGGGGCCCATGACTTCCTTGACGTAATTGATCACGTTCCAACGGTCCTCGGCGACTATCGCTTGACGATAGTAAGGCATGGCAATGCTGCCGTGGCTGATCGTGTAATAGAGTTGCCCGTCGGGTTGCAACTGAACGTAGTCCAACGTCAGATCCATGGGCTGTGGTACGAATTTCTGACCGACCAGGCCATTGCCACGCCCCTGGGCGCCGTGACAAACGAGGCAATGCACTTGGTACAGTTGACGTCCGCGCTCGAGCGATTCCGGCGACTTGCGGACCGGGTTGACTAAGGTCTGGCCGGCCACCAGGCGTGCTCGGACAAGCTCGATCAAACCGTCGGGGGCCGAAAACAATTCCTGCTCGCCGATCGGAACCGAATCAGCGTTGGTCTCGACCACCGACTCTTGCGCCTTGACCGAGGGCTGATTTTGCATGTCTTTGTCCCAGGGCAAGCTCCAGGCCACGGCTGGAATCGCCAGCATGACGAAGCATCGCAGCAGTAATTGGCTACGGGCAGAATTCATTGACTGTCCTCCACCCGCCGGGTTTCCTCCGCGCCGGCTTCGCGAAGAATGGTCTCGGCACGAGCTGCATCAGCATCGTCGGCACCCTCGACGACCACGACGAAGCGATCGACGTTCGATTCAGGTGTATACGGTCTATCCCGCCATGCGGGGAGCCCCGATACCAAATGGAATCCGAACAAGGTAAACAGGACGCCGAACAGAATCGTCATCTCGTAGGTAATCACCAGGTAAGGCGGCACCGAGATAATGGCCCGCCCGCCGGTGGGCAGGACAAAAACCAGCGCCGTTGCGACCGCCATCGCAAACCCGGATACGGCCCCGATGATCGCACCGGCCAGCGAAAAACGCCGCACTGGCGACTTCCCCAGCCCGAGCACCTCCTGGGCTTCCTCAAGCGGCAACGGCGACATCAACGATAACTCGCCAATGCCGGCGGATTTGACGCGCTTGGCCCCGGCGAGAAAATCTTCCTCGTACTTGAATGTAGCCAAGACCGCCATCAAGCGTCCCTCCTCAACGGCGTAAGGGTTTCCTTGACTTCATAAATTGAAACCGCCGGCACCCACTTGATGAAGATCAGGAACAGCGTCGTAAAGATCGCAAACGAACCGAAGGTGATCGAAAACTCGACCCAACTCGGAAAATAGAAACCGAACGCATCGGGCAGGAACTTACGCGGCTGCGACGTGGCCACGATGATGAATCTCTCGGTCAGCATACCGACGTTAATCAAAATAGAAATGACCAGCATCTTGTTCCACGACAAACGAAACTTTTTAAACAGCATCAGCAGCGGCACAAATGCACAGAACAGGATCATTTCCCAATAGAGCGGCGCATAAAATCCGAACAGCCGGAACCTGAGCGCTTCCATCTCGAACGACGTACCGCTGTACCAAGTCGTAAAGAGCTCGAGAATATTGATATAGGTCCAGAGCATCGACAACACGATCAATAGCTTGCCAAGGTTATCGAGATGCACCTGGCCGATGTAGCGCTCGAAATTCATAAACTTCCGCAGCATATACATCACGGTCACGATTCCGGCCGTCCCCGAATATATTGCTCCGCAGACGAAGTACGGCGCAAATATTGTGTGGTGCAGCCCTGGAACGATGGACAGGGCGAAATCCCAGGACACGATGCTGTGTACCGAGACCGCCAGCGGAATGACGAATACAGCAAAAAACGTGTAGGCCCAACCCAGCGTGTGCCACTCCCTGGCGGTGCCCCGCCAGCCAAACGAAAAGATCGTATACAGCCGTCGGCGAATGCCGGTGCTGGCGTCGCGAACCGCCGCGAAATCAGGGACCGAACCCATGTAGATGAATATTGAGCTGGCCGTCAAATATGTCGTGATCGCCATGACATCAAACATCAACGGCGAGCGAAAATTCGGCCACAGTCCCATCGGGTTCGGGATCGGAAAGCTCCAGTGCACGTACCACAGCCGTCCCACATGGACCATGACGAACAGCGCGGCGGTCATCAGCGAGAACAGGGTCATCGCCTCGGCGCTGCGGTAGATCGACTTGCGCCACTGGCTGTTGGTGATGTGCAGCACCGCCGACAGAAGAGTCCCGGAATGACTGAGACCAATCCAGAAAATGAAGTTTGACAGGTAGGTGCCCCAAACCGCGTTCCGATTCATCCCGGCCGCGCCGACGCCGACAATTAGCTGGTAGATCCACGGCATGAAGAAGAAGACACCCGCGATCGTCATCGTGGTGCCGAGCAATATCCAGTAGCGCGGACCCGTCTCCAGCATGGAGCTGAGGACATCCCGGTTGACTTCGGCGTAGGTCGGCTGACCGTGATCAAACATCGTCGTGAACTTTTTTCAGGTATACAATCGAAGGAACTGTATTCAATTCCTCCAGCACCTTGTATCCGCGCGGACTGTTCATGACCTGTGAGACTTTGCTGTCGGGGGCGTTGCTGTCGCCAAAAACCATCGCCTCGGTCGGGCAACTCTGGACGCAGGCGGGTGCGACCTCGCCGTCCTGCACACGCCTTCTGCCGTCATCCTTCGCATTGTCTTTAGCCATCCGGATACGCTGAATGCAGAAGGTGCATTTTTCCATGACGCCTTTTTCACGCACGCTCACGTCCGGATTCAACTGCTGCTCGAGCGGTTCGTCCCA
>JAUWKW010000018.1 GCA_030614035.1 Chromatiales bacterium
TGTCGGCGGCGGACTCTCCAGTTACAGCAACAACAACCTAGCCATGATGGGGCAGGACATTCATCGGATCAATGGTTTGGGTCCCGGATTTGGCCGCATGGTAATACCGGGAGACAGGATTATTCGAGAGTGTAGACTCCCGGTCCATGCTCATCGATCAGCTCGAGCACACGGCCGCCGCCCCGGGCGACACAAGTCAGCGGATCGTCTGCGACAACCACCGGCAGACCGGTTTCTTCCATCAGTAATTTGTCCAGGTCGCGCAGCAGCGCACCACCGCCGGTTAACACGATGCCACGGTCCGCAACATCCGAACCCAGTTCGGGTGGGGTTTGTTCAAGAGCACCCTTGACCGCGCCGACAATTCCCTGCAGCGGTTCCTGCAAGGCTTCAAGAATTTCATTGCTGTTCAGACTGAAGCTTCGCGGTACCCCTTCGGAAAGATTTCGGCCACGCACCGATATTTCTCTTACCTCGTCGCCGGGGTAAGCCGAACCAATTTCGTGCTTGATACGCTCAGCAGTCGCTTCACCGATCAAAATGCCGTAATTGCGTCGTACGTAATTCAGAATCGCTTCGTCGAAGCGGTCTCCCCCAATCCGGACCGATGCAGCGTACACGATACCGTTTAAAGAAATAACCGCGACTTCAGACGTTCCACCACCGACATCCAGTACCATCGATCCGCGTGCTTCCTGCACCGGCATACCCGCACCGATCGCCGCGGCCATCGGTTCCTCTACCAAGAATACTTTTCGGGCCCCGGCGCCCTCGGCGGATTCCTTGATCGCGCGTCGCTCAACCTGCGTCGAACCGTAAGGAACGGCTACCAGAACCCTGGGGCTAGGGCGGAAATACTGGTTGCCGTGTGCCTTTCGAATGAAATGCTGCAGCATTTTTTCGGTAACGGTGAAATCAGCTATGACGCCGTCTTTCAGCGGTCGAATCGCAGTGATATTGCCTGGTGTGCGGCCCAGCATGCTTTTCGCCTCGGTGCCAACGGCCGCTACGGTTTTGCCACCGCGACCCGGCTCTTCGCGAATTGCGACTACCGACGGCTCGTCCAGTACGATCCCATGACCACTTAGATATATAAGTGTGTTTGCTGTTCCAAGATCTATTGAAAGATCATTGGAAAAATAGCCCAAGAGATTTTTTAACATGAACAGAGATTATCAGGCATGCCGGGAAAAGTGGTGCGTACTCTAGCAACGAGGGCGATTTTGGGCAACTGCAGGTGTATCATTACGCGCCTTTCGAGGCAGTAAATAGGGTGTCCTGACGGTGGGCTTGAGCGACAAAGACGTACAGCATATAGCGAAGCTGGCCCGCCTCGAGGTCAGTGACGGGCAGATTGCCGACTACGTCGAAAAACTGACGCAGATACTGGACATGGTGGACGCGCTGAAGGAAGTCGACACCACCGAGGTATTGCCGCTGGCCCATCCGCTGCATATGAGCCAGCGACTGCGGGCTGACGAGCCTACCGAGAAGAATCAGCGCGATTTGTTCCAGGCCAACGCCGAGGACGTCAAACAGGGCCTATACACCGTTCCCAGGGTGATCGAATAATGGTGCGGCCGCCGCTACCGGCCGACGTGGCCTCGGGCACAGGCGGCACAGCATGGATCGACTGACCGTAAGCCAGTTGTCCGCAGGATTACGCAGCGGGGAGTTTAGCAGCGAGGAGCTGACCCGCCAGAGTCTGGCGCGCATCGAGGCGGCGAACCCGAGCCTGAACGCTTTTATTACCGTGATGGCTGAGGAGGCGTTGACCGCCGCCCGGGCTGCCGATCGGAGGCTCGCCAGCGGGAAGGCCGGCCCGTTAACCGGCATACCATTGGCCCATAAGGATATTTTCTGTACCGCCGGTACGCTGACAAGCTGTGGGTCGCGGATGCTGGCAAATTTTGTCTCACCCTACGATGCAACGGTCGTCAGCAAGCTGGCAGACGCGGGCATCGTCGTGGTTGGCAAGACCAACATGGATGAATTCGCAATGGGCTCTTCGAATGAGACGAGCTATTTTGGCCCGGTTCGAAATCCCTGGGATATGGAACGCTCACCCGGCGGTTCGTCGGGTGGTTCGGCGGCTGCGGTGGCAGCTGGCCTGGTTCCGGCAGCGACCGGCACGGACACCGGCGGTTCGATTCGGCAGCCGGCGGCCTTTACCGGCATCACCGGCTTTAAGCCAACCTACGGGCGCGTGTCCCGCTACGGCATGGTGGCCTTCGCGTCCAGCCTCGATCAGGCGGGCACTCTGACCGCAACGGCCGAAGATGCGGCATTGCTGATGGAGGCCATGGCGGGTTTTGATGCACGCGATTCGACCAGCGCCGACCAAGCCGTGCCCGCTTACAGCAGCATGCTCGACGAGACCCTGGCCGGCAAAACTATCGGCGTGCCGCAGGAATATTTTGACGAAGGGCTGGATTCCGACTGCGAGCGGGCAATTCGCGATGCACTGGACGTGTTTGTCGATTTGGGTGCAAAAATCACCGAGCTGACGCTTCCGCACCTGGCGTTGTCCGTGCCGACCTACTATATCGTGGCACCCGCGGAATGTTCATCGAATCTTTCCCGCTACGACGGCATTCGTTTCGGCTACCGACACCCGGATGCGAGTGATATCGGCGAGCTCTACACGCGCAGCCGGCAGGAAGGCTTTGGCGCTGAGGTCAAGCGGCGCATCATGACGGGGACGTATGTGCTGTCCGCTGGTTATTACGATGCATATTATCTGCAGGCGCAGAAAGTTCGGCGTTTGATCAGTGATGAACTGATGCGCTGCTTCGAGGACGTCGATATTGTGGCTGGGCCAACGACGCCGACGCCGGCGTTTGGTCTCGGCGAAAAGATAGACGATCCGGTGCAGATGTATCTGAATGACATCTACACGATTGCCGTCAACCTGGCCGGCGCTCCCGGCATATCAATCCCCTGCGGGTTTTCAGGTGCGCTTCCCGTTGGATTGCAACTGATCGGGCCCCATTTCGGCGAGGCAACATTACTGAATTTTGCCCACCACTATCAGCAACAGACCGACTGGCACACAAAGACACCGGCGCTGGCTCTGAACGATGGAGCCGACAAGTGATCGACTGCGGCAACGTAAGAGACTGCGGATGAACTGGGAAACCGTCATCGGCTTGGAGATTCACACCCAGCTCGCGACGCAGAGCAAGATATTTTCCGGTGAACGGACCACCTACGGTGCCGAGCCTAATACCCAGGCCTGCCTGGTAGATCTTGGCTACCCCGGTGTGCTACCCGTACTGAATAGCGAGGCCGTCGCGATGGCGGTGAAGTTTGGTCTGGCAATCGGCGCAACGATTGAACGACGCTCGGTATTTGCCCGCAAGAATTATTTTTATCCTGATCTGCCCAAGGGTTACCAAATCAGCCAGTATGAACTGCCCATCGTCAGCCGGGGCAGTGTGGTGATCCAGTTGGACGACGGTGGTCAGAAGCGTGTTGGCATAACTCGTGCGCACCTGGAGGAAGACGCGGGCAAGTCGCTGCATGAAACATTTAAGGACCAAACCGGCATTGATCTGAACCGTGCCGGCACGCCTTTGCTCGAAATCGTGTCGGAACCGGAACTGAGTTCCGCCGCTGAGGCAGCCACCTACATGCGGAAAATCCACCAGCTCGTGCGGTATCTCGGCATCTCCGACGGCAATATGCAGGAGGGCTCGTTTCGCTGCGATGCAAATATTTCCGTGCGGCCTAGCGGCGACACCGAGCTTGGCACCCGCGCCGAGCTGAAAAACCTGAACTCTTTCCGATACGTAGAAAAGGCAATCGAGTTCGAAATCGAACGCCAGATCGATGTGCTCGAAGATGGCGGTAAAGTCGTGCAGGAGACCCGGCTTTACGATTCGGACAAGGACGAAACCCGGCCAATGCGCAGTAAGGAAGAGGCTAACGATTACCGGTATTTTCCGGATCCGGATCTGCTGCCGCTGGAAATCGACGAGGCCTTGCTGGACAGTATTAAAGAGTCGATGCCGGAACTGCCTTCGGAAATAGAGGAGCGATTTGCCAAGGACTACGGGTTGAACCCCGTCGACATACAGATCCTGACGGCTTCATCCGAAGACGCTAAATTTTTTGAGGCATCCGCCGAAGGGCTTGACGGGAACTACGAACTGGCGGCGAATTGGAACAAAGGAGAACTTCGTGCTGCGCTGAATCGCGAGGGTGTGACTATTAGCGATAGCCCGGTCAGCCCAGCAGACTTAAACAACCTGCTTCAGCGCATCAGTGATGGAACGATATC
Source organism: Chromatiales bacterium (assembly GCA_030614035.1). Taxonomy (GTDB): domain Bacteria; phylum Pseudomonadota; class Gammaproteobacteria; order Steroidobacterales; genus JAPUGB01. The sequence goes on from JAUWKW010000018.1 coordinate 4,283, forward strand.
GGGTAAAACAGCAAAAGAGGTTTTCGAAGCAATGTGGGCCGGCGAGGGCGATGCCGATCAAATCATCGAGACGCGCGGTCTGCAGCAAATTTCCGACGTTGTGGCGCTGGATAAAGTCGTTCAACAGGTCGTCGCCGATAATCCGGAGCAGGCGGGGCAATACCGCGGCGGTAAACAGAAATTGCTGGGTTTCTTCGTCGGGCAGGTCATGCAGGCGACCGGGGGAAAGGCCAACCCGGCTGAAGTCAACAAACTGTTGCGTGCCAGGCTTGATGCCGATGAAAACTGACCGGCTGCGACGATTCACCCTCGAACATCAGGGAATCCGCGGCAGCCTGGTCCGCATACCGGAAACCTGGCGATGCATTCAGGAGCGCGGTGTATACGCCCCGGCGGTAGGCCGCATCCTTGGGCACGCGGTCGTGGCGGCAGCGCTGATTGGCAAGAATCTCAAATTTGACGGGCGTTTGACGCTGCAGCTGCAGGGTAGCGGCCCATTGCACCTGCTGGTGGTGCAGTGCACACATGATCTCGGCATCCGGGGCCTGGCCAGGTGCCGCGAAACCCAAATGGTGGAATTTGGCGGGCGCGTGCAGCCGGGGCGCATGACCGTCACGGTAGAGTCGGGCGCCAAACAGGAGCGTTACCAGAGCATTATTCCGGTTGAGCAGGGCAGCCTGGCCGAATGCCTCGGCGCTTATTACCAGGATTCGGTCCAGATACCGACGGCGTTCTGGCTGGACGTGGATGACCAGAATGCCAGTGGCCTGATGTTGCAGCGACTGCCCGGCAACCCGGCCGGCAGTTCGGGCGATTGGGACCTTGTAATTGAACAAGCGAGCAAAACGTTGCCGGCAAGCCTGGCCGGGCAGACCGACGAGGCGGTTCTGACCCGAGTGTTTGACGGCCGGCTTTTGCGGGTCTTTAAGCCGCAAGATGTGGCCTTTCAGTGCAGCTGCTCGGACGACGGGATGCGTCAAATGTTGCGGCTGCTAGGTGTCGATGAGTTGCACGACATCATCGCCGAACAGGGCCGGATCGAGGTTCGCTGCGAATTTTGCAATCATGGCTACACGATCGCCGAAAACGAGATTCCTGGCCTGGTCCATGGTGTGCCTGACTCCGGCGCAACAACACTGCATTAGCGGCCCGTCCCCAAATGACATAATCCGGGCAGCTGGGAGCCGCTGCCAGAGCGGCGTCTGGCTGCTCCCTTGTCAAAGTATAAAGATTTCTTTATATTTGGTCGGATGGAGCTGGAACAGACCCTGCAACGCCTGCGCGCGATCGCGGAACCGACCCGCCTGCGCCTGCTGGCCCTGTTATCCGCCGGCGAAATCAGCGTCGGCGAATTGTCGAGCGTGCTTGGCCAGAGTCAGCCGCGTGTCTCGCGACACCTGCGGTTATTGGTCGAGGCCGGCTTGGTCAACCGATTTCGCGACCGGCACTGGGTCTATTACCGGCTTGTCAGCGACGTCGCGCTACGCGAACTATTACAGCGCGTGCTGGGACCGGTCCAGGAGCAGGACCCAACCTTGGCGGCTGATCGCAAGGCGATGCAAGCCGTCAAGGATCTTCGCGAAAGCAGTGCTTACACGGCACTGGGGCCCAGCCCGGCATTGTGGCGGACCGCCAACCACGCTCGGCCCAGCGAAGCGGCGCTGGCTGAAGCACTCGACGATGCCATCGGTAACCGACCTATTGGTGACCTGCTCGATATCGGCAGCGGCGCTGGAACCGTGTTGAAACTGTTGAGTCCTCGAGCAACCAGCGCAGTTGGAGTCGATACCGCCAAGGAAATGCGGTTGCTGGCACGGGCGCGACTGCAACGGGCGGGTCTCGCCGACTGCACGCTGCGAAATGCGGACACACACGATCTCCCATTCGTCGCCAACTCGTTTGACACCGTAGTGCTCGACGAAGTGTTGGCACAGAGTAAGCAGCCGGAGGCGGCGCTTCGCGAGGCCAGCCGCGTTTTGCGGCCCAGCGGTTGCCTGCTCATCATGGACCGCATTCTGCCGGTCACCGGACACGCTGCAGAGCCGACAGGCCTGCATGAAAATCAGCTTCAGGAGCTGTTGCGGGATCAGGACTACAGCATCGCACATCGCAGTTGGTTCCCCGGCCGTTCCCTTGACCGGGCATTGTTCGCGGCGGTGCCCATTAACAGTCATCGCAGGACCGGGACCGATGACTGAATCAAGCCTGCAACCGACAGTCGTTAACACGAGCCCGGAAAATTCCGTCGAGGTTTCGTTTGAGTTTTTTCCGCCGAAAACCCCGAAAAGTGAAGAGAACCTGTGGCGCTCGGTCGAGCGACTGGCGCCACTAAGGCCGCGCTTCATGTCGGTGACTTATGGCGCCGACGGCTCGACGCGTGACCGTACTCACCGTGTTATCCACAAACTGCTTGAGGAAACGACTGTGACCTGCGCGCCGCATCTGACCTGCGTGGGCGCAAGCCGCGACGAAATTCAGGCGATAGCGAGGCAATACTGGGATGACGGCGTCCGGCACATTGTTGCGCTGCGCGGGGACCCGCCACAGGGATCAGAGAATTACGAACCGTACCCCGGTGGATTCGATTACGCCGTCGACCTCGTGGCCGGCCTGAAACAGATCGGGGATTTTGATATTTCAGTGGCAGCGTATCCCGAGGTTCATCCGGATGCGCCGAGTGCCCAGTTCGACCTCGAGTATTTAAAGCGCAAAATCGATGCCGGGGCCAGCCGGGCCATCACCCAGTTCTTTTTCGAAACAGATACCTTTCTGCGGTTCCGCGACGGTTGCGCGGACCTCGGTATCAGCGCAGCTATCGTTCCGGGGATACTGCCGATTACCCGGTTTCCCCAATTACTGAGCTTCGCCAAAATGTGTGGTGCCACTGTACCTGACTGGCTGCACCAGCGATTCGATGGGCTCGATGATGACCCGGAAACACGCCAGATGATTGCGGCCAACGTTGCGATCGAACAGGTGCAAAAGCTGCAGCAGCATGGCGTCAACGAGTTTCACTTTTATACGCTGAATCGGTCAGAGCTGACCTACGCGATTTGTTATTCGCTGGGACTCAGGCCCGAAGCGGCCGCAGCAACACGGGAATCGACGCCATGACTGCTGCTGCCCGCCAGGCCGCGCTACACGAGCTGTTGGAGCAGCGCATCGTCTTCCTGGACGGGGCGATGGGCACAATGGTGCAGGCCTGCAAGCTTTCCGAAGAGGACTATCGCGGGGAGCGTTTTGCTGACTGTTCGCAGGATCTGAAGGGCAACCACGATCTGTTGAACCTCAGCCGCCCTGACGTGATTCGGGAGATTCACGCCGATTTTTTACGCGCCGGGGCCGACATCATTGAAACCAATACCTTCACCGCCAACGCGCCATCGCTGGCGGACTACGGTTTGGAATCGCTGGTATCGGAGATCAATCAAGCGGGCGCGGCAATTGCGCGGACTGTCGCCGACGAGATTGCCGCCGAGACCGGTCAGCCCAGATTCGTGGCGGGCGTGCTGGGGCCGACTAACCGGACTGCCTCGCTGTCACCGGACGTCAACGACCCGGGATTTCGCAATATCAACTTTGACCAACTGGTATCCACTTATGGGGATGCAGTTCGGGCTCTGGTGGCTGGTGGCGCAGATTTTCTAATGGTTGAAACCATCTTCGATACGCTGAACGCCAAGGCAGCCCTGTACGCAATCCAGACCTGCATGGCCCAGGACGGGCTGACAATTCCGGTGATGTTGTCAGGCACCATAACTGACGCATCTGGACGAACGCTGTCCGGACAGACGACCGAGGCATTCTGGAACTCGATCCGACACGTTGACCCGTTCGTCATCGGTCTCAATTGTGCCTTGGGGGCAGAAGACCTGCGTCCCTATGTCGGCGAACTGGGCCGGATAGCAGATACCTGCGTCAGCGTGCACCCGAATGCCGGGCTGCCGAATGAATTCGGCGGCTATGACGACACGCCGGAATCCATGGCCGAAGTTCTCGGTGAATTTGCAGCCGCCGGAATGTTGAACATGGTTGGCGGTTGTTGCGGAACGACACCCGAACATATTCGTGTCATTCGGCAGGCCGTTGAACAGCACGCTCCGCGCAAACCCGTCAGCGTTCCGCCCATGCTCAGACTGAGCGGTCTCGAGCCAGTGACAGTCGGCCCCGATTCTCTGTTCGTGAACGTCGGCGAGCGCACCAACGTGACCGGGTCGGCAAAGTTTCGCCGACTGATCAGCGAAGAGGACTATCCAGCGACCGTCTCGGTGGCGCGTCAGCAGGTCAATAGCGGTGCACAGATCATCGATGTCAACATGGACGAGGGCATGCTCGACTCCGAGGCGGCGATGCAGAGATTTCTCAGCCTGATTGCTGCCGAGCCGGACATTGCGCGCGTGCCGATCATGATTGACTCGTCGCGCTGGGAAGTCATCGAGGCCGGTTTAAAGTGTGTACAGGGCAAGGGCATCGTCAACTCGATCAGCCTCAAGGAAGGCGAAGAGAAATTTCTTGAACAGGCTCGCCTGGTTCGCCGTTATGGGGCAGCTGTGATTGTCATGGCCTTCGACGAAGAGGGCCAGGCCGAAACTGTCGAACGCCGCTTGCATATTTGCGAGCGTGCATACCGACTATTGACGGAAGACGTTGGTTTTCCGCCGGAAGATATTATTTTCGATCCCAATGTTTTCGCCGTGGCAACCGGAATGGAGGAGCACAACCCCTACGGCGTCACGTTCATTGAGGCGACCCGTGAAATAAAAAGGCGCCTGCCGCATGTATTGATCAGCGGCGGGGTCAGCAACGTATCGTTTTCATTCCGCGGCAACAATCCCGTGCGTGAAGCGATGCATTCCGTATTTCTCTATCACGCTATTGCAGCGGGCATGGACATGGGCATTGTCAATGCGGGGCAGTTGGCGGTGTATGACGAAATTCCCGACGAGCTGCGTGATGCGGTCGAAGACGTGATACTGAATCGCCGCGACGATGCCACCGAACGGCTGCTTGAAATCGCCGTGCGCTACAAAGGTGATGGACAGGAGGCACCGGCCCCGAAAGATGAGGAGTGGCGGCAGTGGCCGGTGGGGCGACGCTTAAGTCATGCTTTAGTTCAGGGCATCGACGAATTCGTCGTGGAAGATACCGAAGCCGCCCGGATAGAAGCAGAACGGCCGCTGAATGTCATCGAAGGACCGCTGATGGACGGTATGAACGTGGTCGGTGACCTGTTTGGTGCTGGCAAGATGTTCCTGCCACAGGTGGTCAAGTCCGCGCGCGTCATGAAAAAAGCCGTTGCTCACCTGGTGCCGTTCATCGAGAAGGATCAGCCTGGCGGCAGGTCCACGGCCGGCAAGATTGTCATGGCCACTGTCAAGGGCGATGTGCACGACATCGGCAAAAATATCGTCGGCGTCGTGCTCCAATGCAATAACTTTGAAGTGATTGACCTTGGCGTCATGGTTTCGTGCCAAAGCATTCTCGACACTGCCGACCGGGAAGGCGCTGACATGATCGGTGTGTCCGGTTTGATTACGCCTTCACTTGACGAGATGGTGCACATTGCACGTGAGATGAAGCGCCGCTCGTCGGACCTGCCGCTGCTGATCGGAGGCGCGACGACATCACCGGCACATACCTCGGTAAAAATCGACCCGGAATATGACGGTGCGGTCGTGTACGTCAAGGACGCATCGCGATCGGTCGGTGTCGCGCAGAAACTGAAAAGTCCGGACGAGCGCGATCGTTTTATTGCATCGGCAAAGGCCGATTGCGAACAGCGCCGCGAGCGCCACCGTGGCAAGACGCGTCAGGCACCGCAGTTGAGTCTTGCTGATGCGCGCGGCAACAAGGCCCGGATCGACTGGACCGCTTACCAGCCACCCGTTCCGTCCGTCACCGGAACAAAAGTATTCGAAAACCTGCCGTTGACAACACTGGCGGATTACATTGACTGGATGCCGTTCTTCAACGCTTGGGAATTTCACGGTCGTTTCCCCGACATCCTCGATGATGATGTCGTCGGTGAGGCAGCCCGCAGCCTGTACCGGGATGCCCAGGCCATGCTCGATGCGATAGTAACCGAGCGGTGGCTCGAGGCGCGCGCAGTCATTGGGTTGTTTCCGGCCGCCATGACCGGCGACGATGACATCCGCATCTTTGCTAATGAAGAACGCAGCGACACACGGGCCATGTTGCATCACCTGCGCCAACAGCGCGGTAAGCCGGAAGGTCAACCCCATTACTGCCTGGCCGATTTTGTAGCTCCCGAGGATAGCGGGGTCGCTGACTACATCGGTGCTTTTGCCGTAACCGCCGGCCTGGGGCTGGACGAACGTGCACGGGATTTTGAAGCGCAACACGATGACTATAGCTCCATCATGTTGAAAGCACTGGCAGACCGGTTGGCCGAAGCCACGGCTGAATACATGCACCAGCAAGTGCGCAAAAAGTATTGGGGATATGGCGCCGATGAGGAGCTCAGTAACAAGGACTTGATTGCCGAACGTTACCGCGGCATTCGTCCTGCACCCGGGTACCCGGCCTGTCCCGATCACACGGAAAAAGCGACCTTGTGGAAGCTGCTGGATGCGGAACGCAGCACCGGCATTTCGCTGACGGAATCATTCGCGATGCTGCCCACGGCATCAGTCAGTGGGTTTTATTTTTCGCATCCGCAAGCGACGTATTTTCCGGTCGGCAAGCTTGGCGCCGACCAGGCGGAAGACTATGCACGCCGCAAAGGCATGCCGCTGGCGGCGGTCGAGCGCTGGCTGACCGCAAACCTTGGCTACGAAGCACGTGCTGCCTGATCAGGCGGGCGGTCCGCAAACGGGACAGTCTTCACGTCGGGGAATTTTAACTGTCCTCGATGTTCCGGCCATTGCGTCGTAGGCCCACAAGCGGCCGTCAAGTTCGCTAGTCAGGCCAACGATCACTTTGATGGCTTCCGTCGCCATCATGCAACCGACTGTGCCAGCAACCGGGGCCAGGATGCCCTGGCCGGCGCAGTCCTCGAGATTTTCGTCAGCCTCTGCATATAGGCAGCGGTAACAAGGGCCCTTGCCCGGCTCGTGCCTGAATACGGCCAGTTGACCCTCGAGGCGAATTGCTGCGCCGCTGACCAATGGCTTGTGTGTTGCCGCGCAGACTTCATTGATTAACCAGCGCGAGGCGAAATTGTCGGTGCAGTCCAGTACGACCGTGCAGTCCGCGACGGTCTTCTTGAGTGCACGTCGCTCGAGATGCTCGGGCAGCGGGATGATCTGGATGTCCGGGTTCCAGCGCTTTAGCTGAGCCGCCGCGGCTTCGGCCTTATGTCGACCGAGGTCCTCCGGATCAAACAGGATTTGCCGTGGCAGGTTGGTCGCATCGACGCGGTCGAAGTCATTGATCAGCAGCCGCCCAATGCCCGAATTCACCAGGTAAAGGCTGGCAGCCGATCCCAGACCCCCTAGTCCGACAACCAGCACGACGGCGGCTTCCAGTTTTTGCTGTCCCTGGGCACCAATGGCGGGCAGGCTAATGTGGCGGCTGTAACGAATGTCTCCGGTGTCAGTCATCGGAGTCTTGCACGCCGCAGTTGATTGAGCTCGTGGCGTCTTGATTCCAACAAGCTTCGGTGACGCGCTGATGGCCGGCCAGATCGTGATAAGTCGCGATCGAACCGAATCCCCGCTCGGCCAACAGCGACCGTACCATCTCTCCCTGGTCCGTTGCGTGCTCCAGTAGTAGCCAGCCGCCTGCACGCAGGTGGACATCCGCCTGACCGATGATCAGCCGGATTGCGTCGAGGCCGTCCGGTCCGGCAAACAACGCGATGAACGGTTCGTGCACGGCTGCGGGATCCGGGCATCCGTTTCGTGTCGTAGCGACGTATGGTGGGTTGCTCAAAATGATGTCAAAGCGCGACCCGCGCACCGGTTCAAACCACGGTCCCGTGCGCCAGCAGATTTCGCCC
>JAUWKW010000165.1 GCA_030614035.1 Chromatiales bacterium
GCGTTTACGGCGCGCCGGAAACTTTTCTGCTCGCCGCCGACGGGACCGTGTTGTACAAGCATCTGAGCCCGTTGACGATGGCGATATGGGAGGCGGAGTTCTTGCCGCGGATGCGATCGGGAACGGTGCAAGAACCGTGAACACGTTGCGGCTGGCAGGCATTGGTTTAAGCGTCGCAATCGCCCTTGGCCTGGCATCGATGGATCGCACCTGGGCAATTGACGCTTCCGACGCTTTAACCGACCCTGATCAACGCGCAGCGTATGAAAAAATCATCAATGAAGTTCGCTGCCTGGTTTGCCAAAACCAAACGATCGCGGATTCATCAGCGCCGCTGGCGGCGGATTTGCGGCGCGAGATTCGCACCATGGTCGAGGAAGGCAACAGCGAGACCGATATCAAGGTTTTCCTGGTCGAACGCTATGGCGACTTCGTGCTGTACCGGCCGCGGGTGCGCTCGTGGACATTGGCGCTATGGCTGGCGCCATTCGCATTCCTGATCGTCGGCGGATTGACTTTATACCGGGTCGTGCAACGGCGCCGGGCGCTGCCGATCGATCAGGACGCCCCACTGGCGGAAGAGTAGGAAGCTGATCATGGCGTTCTGGCTAACAGGCATCGTATTGACCGCTTTCACGCTAGGCGCGCTGTTGATACCGATGTACCGGCGCCGCGAGGCGGCGTCGACTCCAACCGCGGTCACTATCACGGCGATACTTATCGGCCTGCCCGTGTGCGTCGTGCTGGTTTACCGGCTGATAGGAGACTACCCATCGGCGACACAGGCACGTCCGGCGCCCAACGGTATTGCGGCGAATCCGCAGGGCATACCGGACGTCGGGGAAATGGTTGCATCGCTGGCCGCCCGGCTGCAACAAAACCCGGATGATCTCGAAGGCTGGTTGATGCTGGGAAGAAGCTACGTCAGCCTGGAACGGTTTGTCGATGCCCGCGAAGCGTACCAGCGTGCCTACCTGATGACCGGCGGACAGAACCTGACCGCGGCGCTCGGCTATGCGGAAGCAATGGCGCTGGCGGATCGCTCAACGCTTACCGGCGAGGCCGGCGTGCTGTTTGAAACAGCGCTGAAAGCGGCGCCACAGAATCCAAAAGCACTCTGGTACGGCGGAATGAGCGCGGTAGCAAAGGGTGATATGGACGTGGCGGCCGAGCGCTGGCGCCGGCTGCTAAACCAGGATCTGCCTGATCCGGTGCGCCAGCTCGTTCAACAGCAATTGGCCAGCCTTGGTGCCCCGATGGCAGCGACCCCAGCCGAATCGGCGCAAGCCGGCAGCTCGCTGGTCATTAAAGTCGATATCACTGTCGCCGAGAGTCTGCGTGAGCGAATTGACCGCAGCGCACCATTGTTCATCGTCGCCCGCGATCCCGATCAACCCGGCCCCCCGATCGCCGTGGTTCGCCAAACAGCCGGCAGCCTGCCGACGACAGTCAACATTACCGACGCCAACCTGATGCTGCCCGGAAAGTCATTGGCCGACCTGCCGCGGTTGCGATTGATTGCCCGCGTGGCAAGGGGAGGGGACCCGATCGCCCAACCAGGTGATATCTACGGTGAAACTATTTGGGACGCCGCAAACTCGTCGGATGCACCGATTCCTATCGTTATAGACTCCGTGATCGAGTAAACCACCCCATCAGTCCGGAATGCCGAGCGACGTGCACCGGCTAACAGTGCAATCCATGGCGAACTCATGCCCAGCGAAGCACGCACGATAATCAGTAACATCGCCGAGTTGATCGAAATTCCTTCGGTCAGCAGCGTTACGCCTGATTGGGACATGCCGAATCAACCGGTCATTGACCGGCTTGCCGAACGACTCGAAGCGGGCGGCTGGCGAGTCGAACTGATCGAAGTGCCGGATAAACCCGGAAAAACCAATTTGCTGGCCACTCTGGGCCGTGGCGACGGCGGCCTGGTGCTCTCCGGCCACACCGATACAGTGCCGTGCGATCCGCAGCTTTGGAGCAGTGACCCGTTTGCGCTGGCCGAACGCGACAACCGCCTCTATGGGCTGGGTACAGCGGATATGAAATCGTTCCTGGCTCTGGCCATGACGGCCTGCGCCGGGATTGACACAGCGGCGCTCAAAGCGCCGCTGATGCTGCTGGCAACTGCCGACGAAGAAAGCTCGATGGCCGGCGCGCGCGCACTGGTTGCCGCGGGTCAACCCAAAGCGCGTTTTGCCGTGATTGGTGAGCCGACCGGCCTGAAGCCGGTGCGCATGCATAAGGGCATCCTGATGGAGGCCATCCGGGTCGAGGGCCGCAGCGGGCACTCAAGCGATCCGTCACTGGGGGCAAACGCGCTGGAGGGGATGCACCAGATTATTGCGGCGCTGCTGGGATGGCGAGACCGCTTGCAGGCACAAAGCTCCGATGCGGCATTCGCCGTCCCGGTCAGCACGATGAACCTCGGCCATATTCGTGGCGGTGATAACCCCAACCGAATCTGTGGCAGCTGCGAGCTGCATATCGATGTGCGGATGCTGCCGGGCCTGGACCGGCAGGCGCTGCGGGCAGATCTACGTAAGGAATCCAGAGACGCTGTGACCAATGATCAACTGGTCGTCGATTTTGAGGCTCTTTTCGACGGTGTCGATCCCATGTCAACGCCGCCGGAATCGGAGCTGGTCCGGGCGGCAGAACAGTTGACCGGCAGCCCGGCGGAAGCGGTCGCTTTTGCTACCGAAGCACCATTTCTGGCCAATCTCGGCATGGAAGTCGTCGTACTCGGTCCCGGCCACATCGATCAGGCCCACCAACCCGACGAGTACCTTGAACTCGGCCAAATTCCGCGGAGCATCGAGATTTTGCAGGCGCTGATCCAGCGCTTCTGCCTCTAGATAAGAAACTAAGTGACTTTAATCGAATAAATGATTAATTATGCAGGAGTTTTAATTAATCCTGAAGCCATCTGCACGTCGCTGGGCAACTTCAGCGCTCGGACGAGCCTGAGTTTCTCCATCAGCCGCAGTGTCAGATAGGTGCAATCGAGCTGCCACCAACGCAGACCGTGCCGAGCCGAAGCTGAAAATTTGTGGTGGTTGTTGTGCCAGCCTTCACCCAGCGTCAGCGTCGCAACCATCCAGTTGTTGGTGCTGTGGTCACCGGTATCGAATTCCTGGTTGCCCCATAAATGGCAGACCGAATTGACCATGAAGGTCGCATGCCACAGCGCCACCGTGCTGATAAACAGGCCCCAAACCAGCATCTGCGGGCCGGACGTGCCAAGTGCAGGGTAGGCGCTGCCTAACCAGGCGCCGAGCGCGTAGATAGCGATCGCCTGTAGCAGCAATACGACCGGGTAGTAGCGTTGCAGGGCCTTGATTTCAGGGAATCGGAGCAGATCCTTGACGTTGCTGGCCGAGCCCTCGAAGCAAGCCTTGTCCATCATCCACCCCATATGCGAATACCAGAACCCATTGCGCGTCGGCGAATGAATATCCCGTGGCGTCTCGGTATATCGATGGTGGTTGCGATGATGTGATGCCCACCACAGCGGCGCGCCCTGGGTCGACAAGGAGCCCAGCAGCGTCAGCAGGAACTGCACGGCACGGCTGGTCTTATAGGCACCGTGAGCAAGCAGACGATGATAGCCGGCCGTCACGCCGAAGGCCCGGATTACATACAGTATGCCGGCCACGAACAACGCAACCTTGCTGACACCAGTCCAGATGACACCCACGATTGCCAGGTGAAAACCCAGCATCCCGGTCTGTACGACCAGTGAATTTCTCTCCGCCACATTCATATCAAGCAGGTCTTTATCCTCGTTCTTCCGGTGATCAAGCCGGCCACCGACGATTTAATGCGCACCAGAGTGCTGCGTTGAAAGGGAGTTAGGCCCAGATGCCCAAATGTGCGCGCATTATACACACTTGCTCCAGGACTCGGTGATTGGGCTATGATTTAACATAATATACATTATGCGCAAATTACGTGGGTCTCGGGACCGCTGCCCTGCCGCCACAATCAGCGAAACCACTGCAATCCGAGGTAGAAATCCCAGTCCAGTTTTTCGTCTGACGGCAGGTCCGACGTGATCGGACCACCGATGGCCGCAAGCAAATGGGTCCGCTCACTGAACGCGAAATCGAGTCCGACGCGGTAATTCAGAGCGTTGTTGTCGAAATTGTCGTCTGCTGTACCCCAGGCTTCCAAAAATAATTGCGCGGACCGGCCCAGCGGGTGTCCGAGCGTGACTGCATAGTCCCAGAGGTTGGTACTGGTGGACGTAAACGCATAGCCGAGCTGGAAGTTCCAGGTCCACTCACCCGCCGCCAGCGAGGCCACGACTGGCACGTTCAGTATGCTGACGTCTTCGACCAGTCCCCGGACTGTCG
>JAUWKW010000122.1 GCA_030614035.1 Chromatiales bacterium
CCGTTTACCTCCAACGAACAGGTCGACCTGCCGTTCCCGGCGTCAGGCCGCTACGTCGTCGACATCCACGGCAATGAGACCGACGAGATCAATCTCGGACCCGGTGCTACCACTTCGCTTTATGTCTGGGCTGTCGGTGACAACGATAATCAGGATACCCTGATCATCGGCGGAGTTCCGGCAAGCGTCAGCGCCGGATCGACCGAAACACTGATGGCAGTCTGGACCAGCCTTGCGCCGGCACTTTATCTTGGCGGCATATCCCACATAGGCCACGACAATAACGGCGATCTGATTACAACCGACCAGAAAGGCGACCCGCTAATCACTTTGATCGACATTGATGCGAATTAGCCGGCCGCCACCCCGGAAAAGCTTGCGAAAATATTTGCAAGTGATAAGGCAAGTATGACCATCCAGGTCAGCAGCGTTCCCCAGTAGCGACCGAAACTGCGGCCACTGCTTTGATTGAGACCCCAGGCATGCAGCAATCGGGCCAGCAGGAGCACCGCTCCGGCCGTGTGCAGCAACCAGCCCGTCAAAACCTGCGACTCCGCAACGGCAAGTAGAATCAGCGCAATGGGCACGTATTCAGTAAAGTTGGCCTGTGCGCGCTGCGCCCGCAACAGGCTTTCCTGACCGCCATCGCCAAGACCAACGCTCAATTTCCTGCGCGAGCGAACCACTCGAAAACTCAGAACCAACAGGAGCAGACCGGCAAGCGATGCATATATTGCTGTGATTGTTAACGACATGATTTCACCTTTATATATTCATCGCGGCCCGAAGCTCACAATGATTCGGACATGCTGGCGCATTCGGAATACCGGTAACAATCAACGAGATGGTCATTGATCAGGCCGGTAGCCTGCAAGTGCGCATACAAGATCGTGCTACCGACAAACTTGAAGCCGCGGCGTTTCATGTCTTTGCTGAGCTGATCTGACACGGATGATGTCGCAGGAACATCGGCTTGCCTGCGCCATTTATTCTGGATCGGGGATCCATCGACGAACTGCCAGATATAGGCGTCGAAACTGCCGGCTTCGTCCTGCACCTCAAGAAATGCGCGCGCGTTGGTCACGGCAGCCTGAACCTTGAGCCGATTCCGGATAATGCCTGGATTTTTCAGCAGGCTCTCGATCTTGCGCGCGCCGAAACGGCTGACCTTTTCGACGTCAAAATCGGCAAAAGCCTCGCGATAGCCATCCCGCTTGTGCAACACCGTCGACCAGCTGAGTCCGGCCTGGGCGCCTTCCAGCATCAGGAACTCAAATTGCCTGCGATCGTCGTGGACCGGCGTTCCCCATTCTTCATCGTGGTAACGACGATAGGCGTCGCTGACGTTTTCGCACCAGGGACACCGCTTCAATTCAGCTTCTCCGACCACTTTTGTAGCTCACGTCCGAAACGGGAACCGGCAGTCTAGCGAGGCTGATGCTGCTGATAAAGCGCCGCAAAGACTGGCTGGTGCCGTCCGGTTGACGGCGCCGGCGTCACCCCGAGCCCATCCCGGGCGTTCAAAAACGTGGAAAGCGGGCTGGATTATGGTAAAAAAGCCTCTGTATCCCCGGTTCGGTTGCGGCCAAAGCCAGCCCGTGCAACACAGCAGTGGATCCCCGGAGGGGGGTGACCACCGAACCACCCAGCGCGTCAGCGGAGACTAGGGCCATGAGTGACACTGATCGGTACGCAGTGATCGGGCATCCGATAGCTCACAGCAAGTCACCGATCATTCACCAGTTGTTCGCCAGGCAGACCGGTGAGCAAATCAGTTACGAGGCCCTGGACGTGCCACCGGAACAATTGCGGGCATCGATTACCAAATTTACGGATGAGGGCGGCAAGGGCCTGAATGTAACCGTACCGCACAAGCGCAAGGCCGCGCAGATTGTCGATATCCTGACGGACCGGGCACGCATGGCCGGGGCGGTCAACACCATCACGCCACAGCTATCAGGCGAACTGGAGGGTGACAATACCGATGGAATCGGGCTGGTCGCCGACCTGGCCAATAACCTCGGTATTACGTTGCAAGGTGCCAAGATCGTAATTCTGGGCGCGGGCGGCGCTACCCGCGGCATCGTGCCGCCGATACTCGAGACTAAGCCGGAAATACTGGTCGTTGCGAACCGTACCGAGGAAAAAGCCAAGGCCCTGGTGGAATTCTTCGGGCCACTAGGCAATATTTCATCGAGTTCGTTCGACGATCTGGAGGGCCAGTCGTTTAATCTCGTTATCAATGCAACTTCGGCGGGTATTGATGGTGAAGTACCGCCTTTCCCGCAGTCCATCCTTGGGCCGGATACAGTCTGTTACGACCTGTCGTATTCGATGAAGGAGCCACCCTTTGTCGCTTGGTCACGCAGCCACGGGTCCAGGGAGGCTCATCAGGGTTGGGGGATGCTGGTCGAACAGGCGGCTGAATCGTTCTGCATTTGGCGAGGCGTGCGGCCGGATACTGATTCGGTGCTGAGCCGGCTGCGCTGATCAAACGTAAGCTTAAGCAAAAACCACTGAGCGCTTCGGACTTAGCGCATCAGCACGAGTTCCTCGGCGCTGGTCGGGTGGATCGCAACTGTGTCATCGAAATCCTTTTTTGTCGCCCCCATGCGTACGGCGACGGCGAATCCCTGCAACATCTCGTCCGAAGCGGGGCCAAACAGGTGGATTCCAATTACGGTTTCCTCTTCACCTTTAGTTAACAATTTTATTTGTGATTCGGGCTTGTGATCACTTACAGCATATGACAGAGGTACAAATTTTGAGATGTAGGCGCGTACCTGATCGCCGTAGAGTTCGCGTGCCTTCGTCTCCGTTAACCCGATCGTACCGACGGGAGGATGAGTGAATATAACCGTGGGAACGTTTGTGTAGTCCAGGTGACGATCACTCATGCCACCGAATATCCGGTCACTGAGACGGCGGCCCGCGGCAATGGCTACGGGCGTCAGCGCCAGCCTTCCGGTTACGTCGCCAATTGCGTATACACCGTCCACGTTGGTTGCCTGGTAATCGTCCACCGGGATGAACCCATCTTCGTTCATCGACACGTCGGTATTTTCCAGCCCCAGTGATTCAGTTAAAGGCCGGCGACCTACGGCCCAAATGACGCAGTCAACTGGTCCGACGGATCGCTGGTCTTCGGTGTGCAGCGTCAAACCGTCTTTAACTCTTTCAACTCGCTCTACTGTCGCGTGACAGTTGAGCTCAACGCCGTCGGACTCGAACGCCCCAACAACTGCCCGCTGCAACATCTCGTCGAAAGAGCGCAACAGACTGTCGTATCGCGCACAAATGCTGACTTTGCTACCAAGCGCCGCCAACACCGCGGCAAGCTCCACGCCGACATAGCCGGCGCCAACAATCGCCACTCTGGCGGGTCTTTCAGCCAGCTCAAAAAAGCCGTCGGAGGTGATGCCCAGTCCCGCCCCATCCAGATCCGGTACGCGCGGTTCACCGCCGGTTGCAATAATAATGTGTGGAGCGGTGAACGAAAGTTCACCGACCCGGACTGTATTGGAGTTTTCAAAGCGCGCTTCGCCTTGAATAATCCGGACCTTATTCGCTGTCAGATTGTTCTCATAGATGTCGTTCAACCGCTTTATGTAAGCGTCCCGCCGCCGCTTCAGTTCCCCCCAATCCTGTCCGCCCACTGATACGTCAAATCCGTATTCCGGCGCTTCGTGTATTTCGTGCGCGAGACTTTCGGCATACCACATTATTTTTTTTGGAACGCAGCCGACATTGACGCAGGTGCCGCCCATCCGCCCCTTTTCAATTATTGCCACGCGTGCGCCGTACTCGGCGGCTCGCCGGGATGCCGCAACGCCGCCGCTGCCTCCACCTATGGTGATCAGATCGTACTGCTCCGTCATTTCTATAACTTTTCCTTAAATTGTCGAATGAGCATATTACGACAGCAGAACAACATTATCGCCCCGGCAGCCCGCCGCAGCGGATGTGTTAGCATCGCCGCAATTCGGCAGTGCGACCGGCATACAGATGCATAACCCCCTTCTAGAGGCCAGCGGTTTACCAAAGTTCAGCGAGATCCGCGCAGCTCACGTGGAGCCCGCGTTGCGGACAACGCTGGAACAGAACCGAGCGGATCTGGAATCGATTCTCAGCGCTAACGGAGAGCCGAGTTTCAGCGATTCTATTCTTCCGCTAGAGGAACTTCGCGATCGTTTACATCGTACCTGGGCGCCGGTCAGCCATCTGCACGGCGTTCTGACTTCGAGCGAACTACGCGAGGCATATAACCTTTGCCTGCCATTGCTGGCGCGTTACGAAACCGAAATGGCCCAGGACCGCCGGCTATTCGCTCTATATCAAAAGGTTTCCACAAGCCTCGAGGGCACGGCCAAAGGCCCCGAACAAAATCTGCTGGATCACGCGTTACGGGATTTCCGACTGGCGGGAGTCGATTTGCCTGCGGAAAAAAAGGCCCGTTTCAAAACGGTTATCGAAGAACTGACGCAGCTTCAGGCCAAATTCGAGCAGAACCTGCGTGACGCCATGGCCGCATGGTCCTGGCACGAAACCCAGCGTGAGCGGCTAGCCGGTATTCCGGAGATGGTTCTCGCCTCCGCCAGCTCCGCGGCAGCAGCAGAAAGCAAGCAGGGATGGCTGTTGCACCTTAACCAGCCGACGTACGTTGCCGTGATTACCCATGCAGAAGACCGCGATTTGCGCTTCGAGTTCTACCGCGCCTGGGCCACCCGTGCATCGGATGAGGGCCCGAATGCGGGCCAGTTCGATAATTCCGAGATCATGGACCGTATTCTCGCTCTGCGTGCCGAAGAGGCAGCATTGGTCGGATTCGAAAACTTCGCGGAGTATTCGCTGGCCACCAAAATGGCCGGTTCCGTCGAGGAAGTGCGGGGGTTTCTTCTGCAATTGCTCAACGAGTCGCGGTCCGTTGCGTGTCGTGAACTAGCGGAACTGGAGCAGTTTGCCGGCACGGAGCTCGAAGCCTGGGACTTCGACTATTACACCGAAAAGCTTCGACGCGACCGGTTTTCCTTCTCTGATGAGGAGCTGCGCCCTTATTTTCCATTACCCAAGGTCCTCGAGGGACTGTTTTTAGCCACCAACAAACTCTTTGGCGTTACCGCTGAACAAGACGACAACGTCGATACATGGCGGTCGGACGTGCAGTTTTTCAAACTCCTTGACGCGAACGGTATCGAGATTGGCGCTTTTTTCCTTGACCTTTTTACGCACCAAAACAAGCGCGCCGGCGCCTGGATGGACGAGTGCATTATTCGCAAGCATATTGGCGATCGTCTGCAAATGCCGGTCGCCCATCTGGTCTGTAACTT
>JAUWKW010000049.1 GCA_030614035.1 Chromatiales bacterium
CGCGCCGATCACGCCCTCGAACAGGTCGGGCTGGCCGACCGCGCCAAGCACCGGCCCGTTGAAATGTCCGGCGGGCAGCGTCAACGGGTTGCAATCGCGCGGGCGCTGGTCACAGACCCGAGTCTTTTGCTCGCCGACGAACCGACCGGCAATCTCGATTCCGCGACCGGTGCCGACATCATGTCTTTGTTCGACCAATTGCAGAAAGCCGGCCAAACGATAATTCTCGTAACGCATGAAGCGAGTGTCGCCGCACACGCCGATCGCGAAGTTCATATTCTGGATGGGACCATCGCATCGGACACGGGAGCGGTCGTGCATTGAACAAGTACTCCATTTTTATCCTGCCCGTACTGGTGATGCTCGCCGGCTGCAGCCGGGAGCCGGAAGAACAAGTATTCAACATCGCGATGGTTACGCAACGTGACATTATTGTGTCCGTCGACGCCGCTGGCATCATCGAACCCGAAACTACGGTCGAGGTTAAATCGAAAGCGTCCGGAGAAATTCTCGAAATCCATTCCGATACCGGGGATCTCGTCGAGGTCGGAAGTTTAATTGTGCAAATCGATAAACGAACGCCAAAAAACTCGCTCGCCCAGGCCGAGGCGGAACTCGAGGCGGCCCACGCCCGGCGGTCGATTGCCAGGGCGCAGACCGCCCGCGCCAAGACACTGCTGGAGTCCGGCACGTTCAATGAAGTCGATTACGAGCAAACCGTGCTTGAATTTGCAAACGCTAAAGCTGAGGTGGTGCGTTCCCAGGTCGCAGTCGAGAACGCGCGAATCGCACTCGATGACACCGAAGTCAGGGCACCGATCACCGGCACCATCATCGAGAAAAACGTTGAAAAGGGTCAGGTCATTTCGTCGCCTACACAGGATGTCGGCGGCGGCACTGAGTTGCTGAAGATGGCGGATCTGCGCTCTGTCCAGGTCCGGGCCCTGGTTGACGAGACGGACATAGGCAAAATCATTCCTGAGCAGAACGTCGTCATCGAGGTAGCGGCCTATCCAAACCAGCCGTTCGAAGGTCGGGTGCTGAAGATCGAGCCGCAGGCTGCCGACGAGGAAGCGGTTACGCTGTTTTCGGTAATCATTACAATCAACAACGAAAGCGGCCTGCTGCGTCCGGGCATGAACGCGGAGGTCGAGATCATGATTGCCAGCCGTTTCGACGTGCCGGCGATTCCAACCATAGCGCTACGAACCAGGGCCGATGTAGGACCGTCAGCAGGCTATGTCGGCTTGAACGAGGACATCGTGCGGGAACAATTGAGCAATGCGCAGACTGCCCCGGGACCTGCTGCAGCCGGTGACCACGGGGTTATCGATGGGCCTCCCACTGGGCGCGGGCGACCTGGAGGAAGGCCGAGCGGATCATTTGCAAACCAGTACCAGTTTGGTGGCCGCTACTGGCTCTTCGTGTTGCGTAACGGCGAGCCATACGCCGTCAACGTAGAAACGGGTCTGACGGACCTCGACTACAGTGAAATCGTCTCCGGAATCGGCCCATCGGATGAGATTATACTGTTGCCCAGCGCCGGTCTGATTCGTTCACAGGATCGCTTCCGACAATTCGCGGATCGCTTCAGCGGCGTGCCCGGTATTTCTGGCGGCGATTCCGATTAGGTGAACCAGCCATGATGTTCGTTGAAATGCTTCGCGTCGCAGCGCAGTCGATTCGTGCGAATTTCTTCCGTGCGTTCCTGACCATGCTCGGCATCATTATCGGTGTTGCTGCCGTAATCACGATGGTTGCGCTCGGCACCGGCGCCCAACGAGCCATCAATGAACAACTCGACAGCCTCGGCGGCAACGTCCTCAGCGTACGTGCCGGTCAGGGTTTCCATCGCGGCGTTGCGGTACAGACAGAAAAACTGACCGCAGACGATGTTGAGGCTCTGAAACGGGACGTCCCGTCGGTAACGGCTATAGTTCCCGAACTGTCGGTACGCAAGCAGGTCAAGCTGGGCAACCAGAACCGCAGTCTCAACATCGTCGGCACGACGCCGGAATTCGCGGATGTCAACGGCTTTGAATTGCTCTACGGCCGCATGATCTCCCAGGGAGATGTCGGATCGAAAAGACGGGTCGCTTTGCTCGGTGGCGAGGTACCGGTGGAGTTTGAGATAGACCCGACCCAATTGATCGGGCAAAGCCTGCTAATCCAGGGTACGTCATACGAAATCATCGGCATATTCGAGAAGAAAGGCTCGCAGATGTTCGACAACCAGGATAAGAATGTCTGGATCCCGATATCAACGGCACAGTACCGGGTTGCCGGAACCGACAACCTCGGCAAAATCGGCGTGCAAATTGCTCCGGGCATCGACATCGGACAGGCAATCATCGACGTCGAACGCGTTCTGCGGCGCGAACACCGGATGATCCCCGGTGCTAGAAATGATTTTAATTTGTCCGACCGCAAGCAATTCCTACAGATGCAACAGGCAGCAACGAAGATTTTCTCCTACCTGCTGGCCGGCATAGCCGGCATCAGCCTGATCGTCGGCGGTATCGGCATCATGAATATTATGCTGGGCACGGTCACCGAACGCACCCGCGAGATAGGTATCCGCAAAGCGATGGGCGCGACGCGCACCAATATCATGGTGCAGTTTTTGATCGAAGCGATGAGCCTGTGCATTGCCGGCGGTACCATCGGCATCATTCTGGGCGGTGCCGCCTCAACGCTGCTGGCGAATCTGGCCGGATGGCAAACGCCTGTTTCCGTAACAGCAGTCACCATCGCATTCGTATTCAGTGCCGGTGTCGGCCTGTTCTTCGGTATCTGGCCCGCGAGCAAGGCGGCCGGCCTTGACCCTATCGCGGCGCTCCGTTACGAATAAACCCGTGTTAAAGATCTATGGGCCTGCCCGATCCCGCGCCTCCCGAAGCCTGTGGATGGCTGAGGAAATCGGCGTGCCTTACGAGCATATCGATTTCGCCGGTATGGAAGCTGACGA
The DNA here is from genome assembly GCA_030614035.1 of Chromatiales bacterium. Lineage (GTDB taxonomy): Bacteria > Pseudomonadota > Gammaproteobacteria > Steroidobacterales > JAPUGB01. The sequence goes on from JAUWKW010000049.1 coordinate 2,969, forward strand.
ACGCGACGAGATCCTGACCGCCGTCAACCCGATCGCCAAGGTGCCCGCGATCGAGGACGGAGGCCTGAAGCTGTTCGAATCGATGGCAATCAACCTGTACCTGGCTGAGAAATACGGTGGTGAGCTATGGCCTGACAACGAACCGGACCGGGCCCGCACGGTGCAGTGGAGTGTGTTTGCGATGACCGAAATAGAACCACCGCTGGTACAGCTGTTCCTGGAACGGGTCATACACACGGACGAGAACCGGGATGAGGACAACGAATCGAAGGCTCTTAACGATCTCGCCCAGCCCATGAAAGTGCTCGACGGGCACCTCGCCCAGCAAAACTATTTGCTGGGCGGTGATTTTTCGGCAGCGGACCTCAACCTATCCTCGATTTTCACGTTGGGACAGGTCGCGCGCTACGACATGGCGGAGTATCCGAACGTTGCAAGTTGGGCAGACTCCTGCCTTGGACGGCCGGCCTATAAACGCATCAGGTAGGCGCCGGGGTCCTCCGGCACCTATTCTTTACCCTCCAGAGTCCACTGCGGAAAAGGAATCACCCGGTCGAGCTGGTGAATGCCCGCTTTCGAGGCAAAGCAGGTGTTCCAGATTGGGTAGAATGGGCGCTCAACTCAGACGCCGCTGACGGAACCGAGCGGAACGCTCGTTTTCAAACGCGGAGAAATGAATAGGCATGATATGGCAAGTAAAGATAAAGGCAGAAAGGAACAGCAGAAAAAGCCCCAGCGAAGCGCTAAGGAAAAGCGAAAATTGAAAAGAGAAAAGAAGAATAAATAAGCTGGTACTGTTTGCAGAACGCCGAACACCCAAGGGGCACGGTATGAATCGGATTGGCAGCGGCGCCCGCCGGATACGACCGTGGGCAACCGGGATCTTGTCTTTCGCGGTCCTGCTCGTATCCGCCTGCGCTCCCGACAGCCCAAGCACAGTCGCCGAACCGCAGGCGACCGAACGCGGCGAGCAGGCCTTCATCGAAAACTGCGGCGCCTGCCATGGCGCCGGCGGTCGCGGGCCAGCGCTGTCCGAGCTTAAAGCGCTGTCGTCGGCCGAACGCCGTGACCGAATCCGGAACCACCCCATTGCCGGCCAGATTCCGCAGCGGCTGCCGGCGCACCAATTATCCGATGTGATCGAGTTTCTCGAGTCAGAATGAGCTTCGGCTTGGCTGTGACCCGTGATGGGGAAATGGAAGATTTACTAATGGTCACGTTGCCCAGACAACCCTTTCGCCAAACACGCGCACACAAGGGCCACCGCAAACTTTTTCGGGCTGGCTTTTGTCTGGCGGTTCTAAGCCTTGCCTGTATCCAGGCTGTTGCCGATACGGGCAATAATCACAGACGAATCGTCCTGATCGGCGCAACCGCTGCATCAGCCGGGGATCTCATTGAGCAAGCATTGGAAGCCGGTCATGAAGTCATCGGTGTAACGCGCAGGCCGGAATCAATGGAGCTTCAGCACGAGCGTTTCACCGCAGTCTATGGCGACGTCTACAAGATAGATACGATTGCCGCTGTGCTGACCGGCGACGAAGTGGTGATCTCGTATATAGATATTAACTTTCCATTTGGCCCGGAAATCCCGGCGGGCGTGGATCTATTCTCCAGGGGAACTTCCAATATTATCGAGGCGATGAAGCTCAAAGGGAACCGACGACTGTTCGTCACCTCAAACATGGCAGCCGAATACGTCGTCCTGGACAAACCCGGGCCCGGTGCGCAGTTCCGTGACCTGATGGGATGGAACCGGCGGCATAAATACGCCGATGCGCGTCTGATGGAGACAATTGTAGAAGGGAGTGAGCTCGACTATACGATACTGCGAATGCCGCATCTTGTCCCCGGTGAGCCCACCGGCGAAGTCAACATCGTCGTCGGCAAAAATGCCTACAACACCGCCGTCAAGAATCAGACTCCGCCCCGGACGCTGACGGTGGCCGATTTGTCTGCGTTTATCCTGGAGCAGATGAATTCGGACGAGTACGTCGAAGCGAGGGTGGGCATTTACAACTGAAGACCCGCGACCGCTTATGGTGCGGGCCAGTAAGCGTGGTGATCATCAATGACGAACGGGTGTGAATGCCGGACGGATTCATGCTCGTGCGGATGGCTATGTGGTTCGGAGCCTTCCGTCCCGTCGTGCTCATGCCGGTGATGCTCGTCATGCATGTGCTGGTGCCGATGGCTATCCGCTTCATGACTGTGCTCGAGCACGACCGCATCGGTGCTGGGCCACGCACGGGCCGCAAGGATTGTAAACAACAAAACGGCGCCACCGAGCGCCAGCGCCGTTGCCTGGATGCCAATGCGTGCACCCAGTTGACCTGCGATCGGATAAGCCAATAACCAGCAACCGTGGGACAACGCAAACTGTGCCGAGAAATAACACGGGCGATCTGCTGCCGATGATGATCGATTGACGAGACGTCCCGCCGGTGTCTGCACAAGTGACCAGCCCATCCCGATCAAACACCAGATCGGCAGCACCCACGCTAACCCGGGCCCCGAATAGATCGCAAGTAAACCAAAACCCATCAACATGCCACCGGAGAGCATGACCGGCCGATCCGGGATCCGGTCCAAAATCTTCGGCAAGCTTAGTGCTGCAAGCATCGATCCGCCGCCGGCCGCTGCAAACGCCAACGCGGTATCCGCCTCTGAGCCACCGAGATACTCGCGAACATAAACAACCGTATTGACGATTACCATGGCACTGGCGCCGGCCACACCAAGGTACAGGATCAGCAGCGCCCGCAGCCTTGGGGTCTGCATGTAGGAACGCACGCCGAAACTGATTTCACCCCAGATGCCACCCAGACGATCGACACGCTCGGCAACAGGCACGGCAGTGACGAGAATCAGCGCCGCCGATACGAGGAATGCGAGTGAATTGATCTGGAACAGCGCATCATATGAAAACACCAGCAATGCCAAACCGGCGAAGGTCGGGCTCAACAGGTTTTCGAGGTCATAGGCCAGCCGTGAATACGACAACGCGCGTGTGTATTGCTGCTCGTCCGGCAAAATGTCCGGGATTGTTGCCTGAAACACGGGCTTGAATCCGGCCGAGAACAGATTCAGCAGGAAAATCAACACATAGATCTGCCAGACAGCCGTGACGAACGGCATCGCCAGCACAATTGCAGCCCGGACGACATCCAGCGCGATCAGCAGTGGTTTACGAGGGAACCGGTGCGCCAGACCACCAACGATTGGCGCGAACACGACATAGGCAACCATTTTGAAAGCCAGTGCCGTGCCCAGCACGATACCGGCATTGCCGCCGACAAGATCATAGGCCAGCAGTGTCAATGCAATGGTCGTAAGGCCGGTTCCCACGAGCGCAATAACCTGCGCAGTAAACAGCTTGCGAAAGTCAGTGTTTCGTAGCGGTGACTCGGTCGCCATGGATCAGCCTTGCGTGGTCTAAAGCTTCGGTTACGGACGTCTGTACGACACTACTGCGTTGCGCCTAAGAATACGCCGGCCCCCGGCTGCCTGCCAGCGGCCCAGGTGACCGCGCGCGCCGTACGGCTTATCCACCATGATAGACTGATCGCTTCGTTGTACCCGGCCAGATCGTAAAGCGCCGGTCGAGGTGTACCGCATGGCTAGCCAGGCCCCCAAGCACATCGCCGAGAAATCCAATATCGATGTAAAGCCGATCCGTACCGGCCAGCAATATATCGACAGTTTGCGCGGCCGCAATCTGACGATCTACCTGTTCGGCGAACTCGTCGATGAACCGGTAGATCATCCGATGATCCGTCCGTCGATCAACGCGGTCGCCGAAACCTATGACCTCGCAGAACGGAACCCGGAATTGGCGAGTGCGATATCACCGTTTACCGGCGAACGCATCAACCGGTTTCTGCACATCGCTGAGAGTGCCGAAGACCTGGTATTGCAGAACAAGATGCAGCGGCGCCTGGGTCAATTGACCGGCACCTGCTTCCAACGCTGTGTCGGCATGGATGCGCTGAATTCGCTGTTCTCGGTCACCTATGAAATGGACGAAGCGCACAGCACCGAATACCATCAACGCTTCCGCGAATTTGTCACGATGGTGCAACGTCATGGCTACCTGATCGGCGGCGCGATGACCGATGTTAAAGGCGATCGCAGCAAGGCACCACACGAGCAAACCGACGCGGACCTGTATGTGCATATCACGCGTCGCACCGATGATGGGCTCTACATTAAGGGTGCCAAAGCGCACCAGACCGGATGCATCAATTCGCATTGGTTGATTGTCATGCCGACGCTGCGCCTGGGTGACAAAGATAAAGATTTCGCTGTCATCGGCGCGATTCCGGCCGACGCTGAAGGGATCACCTATATCTATGGGCGCCAGTCCTGTGACACGCGCAGCATGGAGGGTTCGGGCCTGGATGTGGGGAACAGCGAATTCGCCGGGCAGGAGGCAATGGTCATCTTCGATGACGTGTTTATCCCCTGGGAACACGTGTTCATGGATGGGGAGCACGAATTCGCGGCGATGCTGGTCGAGCGTTTCACCTGTTATCACCGCCGCAGCTACGTCTGCAAATCCGGTGTCGGTGACGTACTGATCGGGGCTGCTGCCACGATTGCCGAATACAACGGCGTTGAAAAAGCGTCACACATCCGGGACAAGCTGGTCGAGATGCCCCATCTGAACGAGACGATTTACAGCACCGGGATCGCGTCGAGCTACCAGGCCACAGCGACCAAATCCGGTGTCTATATTAACGACGACATGTTATCTAATGTATGCAAGCACCACGTGACTAAGATGCCGTACGAGATTGGCCGGCTGGCGCAGGACCTGGCCGGCGGACTGGTCGTTACGCTGCCGTCTGAGCAAGACCTCAAGCACCCCAAGGTTGGCGAATTGATTCGAAAATACCTGAAGGGGCGGGAGGACATCCCAACCGAGGACCGCATACGTATCCTCCGGCTGATCGAGAATATGACGCTGGGGCGAAATGCTGTCGGTTACCTGACGGAGTCGATGCATGGGGCCGGGTCGCCGCAGGCCCAGCGAATCCAGATTGCCCGTCAGATGCAGGTGGAGTTCAAGAAGCAATTGGCCAAGACGCTGGCCGGTATCCCCACCGAATCCCGGCAAGAAATTTCCGAAGATCTGTCGGATTACTTTGCCCGCGTGTTCAGCATCCCCGGCAAAGACACCGACGATACCGACGGTGGCTGAGACAGACTGCAACGGTGGAACGCCTCAGTAGGGGCCTTCCTCCACAATTTCGCCGTGCGGCAGGTTCCAGCGAAACGCCGCATACCACGCTCGATCGGGCGCCTGCAGATTGAGCCGATCCAGCCTGGAATGCAGCG
>JAUWKW010000038.1 GCA_030614035.1 Chromatiales bacterium
TCAATTCCTATTACGGCAGACAACTGAGTATGGCGACAGTCCCGGCCGAGGATGCGAAGGTCTACGACATGATCTGTCGCGCGGACACGATGGGTGTGTTTCAGATCGAATCCCGTGCCCAAATGGCCATGCTGCCGCGTCTGCGACCTCGCTGTTATTACGACCTTGTTATCGAAGTCGCGATTATCCGGCCTGGGCCAATACAGGGTGACATGGTGCATCCGTATTTGCGTCGCCGTAATGGCGAGGAGGCCGTTACTTATCCGAGTCTATCGGTACAGCGAGTTCTCGAGCGCACGCTTGGCGTGCCTATTTTCCAGGAGCAGGTCATGCAGCTTGCGATTGTCGCAGCAGGATTCTCTGCGGGAGAAGCGGACAGTCTGCGCCGTGCAATGGCTGCCTGGAAGCGTCGCGGCGGTCTGGGACCTTTTGAACAGCGTTTGATCGAGGGGATGAGCGAGCGCGGCTATTCACGGCAGTTTGCCCAACAGATTTTCAATCAAATTCAGGGGTTCGGTGAATATGGATTCCCCGAGTCGCATGCTGCCAGTTTTGCCCTGCTGGTATACGTTTCGGCATGGCTGAAATGCCATGAGCCGGCAGCTTTCACTTGCGCCTTGTTCAACTGTCAGCCCATGGGTTTTTATGCGCCGGCCCAGCTCATTCAGTCCGCCCGGAGGTCAGGCGTGGAAGTGAGGTCAGTGGACGTCAACTGGAGTGAGTGGGATTGCACCCTGGAGAAAACCCCGTCGGGTGTCCCGGCGTTGCGTCTCGGTTTGCGGATGGTCCGTGACTTGTCGGAGCAAGGTGCCTGCCGGATGGTTCAGGTGCGTGCCCAGGGGTTGTTCAACAGCGCTCAGGATCTGTTCGAGCGTACCGGCCTCGATCAGCGCGACTGCGCGGCATTGGCCGCCGCGGATGCGTTGGCCGATATCGCTGGTCACCGGCACCAGGCGCGCTGGCAAGTGGCCGGCTGTGAGCCGCCGCTGCCGTTATTGCCCAGCATAAAAATTCCTGAAGGTTTGCCGTTGTTAAAGACGCCGACAGAAGGGCAGGCTATTGCGGCGGACTATAACAGCCTCGGATTGACCCTAAGACGCCATCCATTGGCCTTGCTGCGTGAACAATTGCGCAGACATTCCATATCCAGTGCCGATGAACTTTGGCATATGCCAGGCGATCGGATAGTCCATGCGGCAGGCTTGGTCGTGGCCCGGCAACGACCCAGCAGCGCGAAAAATGTAACCTTTGTGACTCTGGAGGATGAAACCGGTTGTATCAACCTGATTGTCTGGGAGGCAGTGGCGGAGCGGCAGAGGCAGCTTCTACTGAATGCGGTATTGCTCGGAGTCTGGGGACGGTTGCAGAGGCAGGACGGAGTCATGCACGTCATCGCCTCTCAACTTGAGGACCACAGTTTATTGCTGGGAGAGTTGACCGCAAAAAGCCGTGATTTTCACTGAGTGCGAAAACAAAGAGGCAGTGCGGGAAGTGCACAAATGATCCGGGGATACCCGGCTTCTAAACATCGTAATCTTCGAGATCGGTCAGTTCTTCGTCGCTTTGTTTTTTCTCGAGAACTTCCTCGAGGCGTTTGCGCATCTTGCCGTCGCGATCGACACCGTCTGGAACTTCGGCTTCTACTTCCGCGATGAGATCTTCAACATCGAACTCGACGGATGTTTCGCCAACATTATCCGTGCTACCGCCGCTGTCTAATGCGACGTCATCCAATTCGACGTCCTCTTCGATAACGTCATTTTCCCGCTCGTTCATAAAAGACCTCCTTCGTACAGAGCTCGTTATGATCATGCTTAGAACGATATGTCGTCGCCGCTTTTATAAGCCCAAACTTTGCGTTTGGCAAGAACCTGGGTAGCACTTTTTGATGAAACTGTGACCCTGGTCACAATCCCTGCTCCGCGACGTTGCGGGGGACTCTTGCGCGGATAATTCAGGCGAGTAAATAGGTTGCGAACCGGATCAGCCGACCAGTTCGTTCAGTTGGAATATTGGCAACAGGATGGCCAGCACGATCAGCAATACCATCGCACCCATGCCAATGATCAGGGCCGGTTCGAGGATGTTGAGCAAGGTACCGATTAGTCCATCCATTTCCCGCTCCTGATTGCTTGCTGCCCGTTCCAACATGGTTTCCAGCTGACCGCTGGCCTCTCCGCTGGAAATCAAGTGAATGCATAGCGGCGGGAAATGCCCGCTATCACCCAACGATTTGCCAATGCCTTCGCCCTCACGGATACGCAGTGCAGCAGCTTCGACAGCCGCTTTCATCGGCATATTCGTGACGACTTGTGCCGATATGTGCAGTCCTTCGAGAATCGGTACACCACTGCCCATCAGGATGCTGAACGTGCGGGTGAATCGCGCGGTATTGTAGCCGCGGACCAGGCGGCCAACCAATGGAACGCGTAACAGAAACCGGTCAAATTGTTCGCGGGGCCCCGGTTGTTGAAGCAATTTCCAGGCGCCAATCGCCAGCGCAATCAGGACTGCCAGCATAAGAATGCCGTAGCTTTGTAGAAACTCGCTCAGGCCGATAAGAAAAGATGTCAGCATCGGCAATTCTCGATCGGTGTTGGCAAAAACTCCCACGACCTTCGGCACAACATAGGCCAACATGCCACTGACGATGGCCACGGCTAGCACCGTTAGCACGATCGGATAAATCATTGCGTTGAGTACCTTTTGGCGCAGTTCCTGCCGACTCTCCGTGTAATCGGCGAGCCGTTCCAGGACCGCGTCGAGGTGACCGGATTGTTCGCCGGCAGCGACGGTGGCGCAATACAAATCCGGGAATGCCTTGGGAAATTCCGCCAGTCCATCGGCGAAGCTAAAGCCCTCCATGACCCGGGCGCGAACGCCTAATACAATGCTCTGTACACGCGGGGTTTCATTTTGTTCGCCGATGGCGAGTAGCGATTCTTCCAGCGGCATCGATGCCTGCACGAGGGTGGCGAGTTGACGGGTAATCAACGCCAGGTCGGTCGGCGACAGACTGCGCCGGAACGAGATGTCGAATTTTCGCGAGGCTTCCTTCTCCGCCACCTCGGTGACGGCGATCGGCAGGAGCTGCCGATCGCGGAGCAACTGCCGCACCTGCCGCGGCGTTTCGCCTTCTAGGACACCCTTTTTTTCCTTGCCCGAAGGATCTACTGCCGTGTATTCAAATGCTCCCATCAGTCGGAGCGAGTCACGCGAACGGATTCTTCCAGCGTCGTCACTCCGGCCCTGACCTTGTCAAGACCATCATCACGAATGCTCGGACTCAGAGTGCGGGCGTATTTCTCCAAGTCGTGTTCCGCCGCGCCGTCGTGAATCATCGCGCGCAGGCGGTCGTCGATCGCGACCAGTTCATAGATTCCGGTGCGGCCGCTGAAGCCACTCGGGCTGCCGGCCATCTCGGGTGGGGCATGATACAGCGTTGGCGGGTTCGCTGGATCGGCGCCCAGCAATTTGCACTCATACTCTGAAGCCGGGTACCCAGTCTTGATGTCCGGATCCAGAACGCGCACCAGGCGCTGGGCCAGCACGCCGATCAGGCTGGACGCCAGCAAAAACGGTTCGACTCCCATGTCACGCAACCGGGTAACCGTCCCGACGGCCGTGTTGGTATGCAGGGTCGACAAGACCAGGTGGCCGGTCAGGCTGGCCTGCACGGCAATTTCCGCCGTTTCCAGGTCACGGATCTCGCCGACCATGACCACGTCCGGGTCTTGCCGCAGTATCGCGCGCAGGCCTCGAGCGAACGTCATGTCGACCTTGGTGTTGACCTGGGTTTGGCCGATACCGTCGATGTAGTACTCGATCGGGTCCTCCACTGTCATGATATTGCGCGTGTCGTTATTGATCTGCTCCAAAGCGGCATACAGCGTCGTGGTTTTGCCGGATCCGGTGGGACCGGTGACCAGGATGATGCCGTGGGCGCGGTGAATCAGCTCCGAAGTGGTTCGCTGAGTTGCTTCCGCCATGCCCAGCGACTGAAGACTGAGTCGACCCGCCTGCTTGTCGAGTAGCCGCATGACCACGCGTTCGCCGTGGCCCGACGGAATCGTCGACACCCTGACGTCCACCGAACGTCCGGCGATGCGCAATGAGATCCGGCCATCCTGGGGCAAGCGTTTTTCAGCGATGTCCAGCCGCGACATGACTTTGATTCTCGACACGACCAATGGTGCAACGGCCCGGCGGGACTCCAGCACCTCGCGCAAGACACCATCGACGCGAAACCGGATGACAAGACGGTTCTCGAACGGTTCGATGTGGATATCGGAAGCGTTTTCCTTGATTGCCGAGGTCAGGACTGCATTGATCAACCGGATAATTGGCGCGTCGTCTTCGCTCTCGAGCAGATCGGACGGTTCTGGCAACTCCTGCGCGACCTTGAACAGGTCCGCGTCATCGCTGAGCCCCCCGACCATTTCCATCGTGTCCCGGGAGTCTTGCTCGTAGGTTTCGTTGAGCAGTGTTTCGAACTCGTCGACTGATACCAAGCGCGTGATCAACGGGCCCCCGGCGACGCGGCGGGCCTCGGTCAGGCTGGTTGGGCTGGCATTTCTCCGAACGATTGTCAGGTAGCCATCGTCCTGGCGCCCATGGATCAGAATGCCGTGGCGCTTGGCAAATATGAATGGCAGTACGCTGCCGCCAGCCTCGTTCCCGTCGGCAGGCACCGCTTGAACGTCGCCGGGCAACTCGTCAGGCAAGCTATCGGGGTCAATGACGGGCGCCACGTTAGTACTCCGGCGCGGCAGTATCGGTGTTTCCGTCCGCTTGGTCGGCATCGCCGCCCGCATCGCTGGGAGTCAGCCCGCGCAGATCCAGCACCTGTGTTGGTTGTCCGCTTTGTTCGAGTTCGGGCAGCAGCGGGCGAAGCTGGTCACCTTTCAGCAGGCCAATGTCTCTATCCACGCCGAGTTGAATATCGCGGATCAGGCTGTATTTCGCATTGGTTTCAAATGCCGCGTCGACGCTGTCACGGATGATCGTCGGCTTGATAAAAAACATCAGGTTGGTTTTGACGTACTGGACTTTCTTGGCCCGGAACAAGACGCCGAGCAACGGTATACTGCTGAGCACCGGCACGCGTTGCTCGCTTTCCCGGACGTCATCCTGGATTAGCCCACCGATCACCAGCGTACCGCCGTCCTCGACGATGACCGTGGTCGTGATCGTGCGGTTGTTGGTGATCAGGTCCACCGCCTGCGTACTGTCGGTGAGCGTGGAAATCTCCTGCTCAATTTTCAACAACACCGCGTCGCCCTCGTTGATCTGTGGCGTGATTTTCAGCGTCAGCCCGACCTGCTCGCGCTCGACCGTCGTAAATGGATTGACGGTGGCGCCGCCGGCCACGGGGGTCGTGAAACTACCGGTGACGAACGGCACTTCCTGGCCGACCTGGATCTGCGCCTCTTCGTTGTCCATCATCACCAGTGTCGGCGTGGCCATGATGTTGTTGTCGGCGTCGCTCTGCAACGCTCTGATTACCGCTGCAAAGCTGAGTCCACTGTCGGACAGCCGTCCGACCGCGCCGGTGATGCCTGGCGGGACCGTTATAGCAGCGTCTGCCGCGGCGGCCGCAGCGAGATCGGCCACACCGCCCGGAACGATCGGGAAATCGGTGGCGGCCGCGCTGTAATCATCATCGAAGACCGCCCAGGTGATGCCGAACTCGGCCGCTTTGTCCACCCCTACCTCGACGATGATGGTTTCGATCAACACCTGCGCACGGCGGATATCGAGGCGGTCGATGACGCTCATCATCGAGCGCATGGTCTTGGGCGGTGCCGTTATAACCAAGGCGTTGGTTTGTTCGTCAGCCCATATCGTCACATCGACCACACCCCCGTTTGCTTGTGCGCCAGCTGCTATGGAGTATTGCGCATCGAGCTTGGTGGCCAGTTCTTCCGCGCTGGCATAGCGCAGGTAGCGCACCCGCGTGTCACCACCCTGCTCGAGCGGCGTGTCCAGATGCGTGACCAGAGTGCGAATCCGCAAGCGCTCGGACTTGTCGCCGCTGATCAGTACGCTGTTAGTGCGCTCATCGGCCACGACAGTCGTTGTCGGGCCACCTCCGGCGGCACGCGCTCCCTGCTGCAGTGCGGTCACGACGCGAACAGTTTCACCAGCAGAGGCGTGCTCCAGCCGGATGACTTCGTAATCCTCATCGCTTTCCTGGTCGATGCGCCGAACGATGCGCAACACGCGATCGACGTTGGCCGCGCGGTCGGAAATGATCAGCAGGTTTGACGCGGGATGTGCTGCCAGGTGCCCGTACTGCGGGATCAATGGTCGCAGGATCGGGACCAACTGCGCGGCGGCGACGTTCCTGACCGGCACCACCTGGGTCACGATGTCATCCGGTCGTTGCCCTCCGGCCATGGTTTCCCAGCCGGGCATCTGCCGCGCATTGGCATCTGGCAGAATCTTGATGACATCGCCGGACGGGACCGCAACAAACCCGTAGACCGCCAGAATCGACAAGAATGCCTCGTAGAAGGCGTCCGGGCTCATCGGCGTAGTCGACAACATGGTCACCTTGGCCGTGACTCGCGGATCAATGACGAAATTTCTGCCGGTCACTTCGCCGACCGCTTCGATGATCTGGCGGATATCGGCATCTTTGTAATTCGGCGTGATCGTCGCGCCCTGCGCCTGGCCGGAAACCGGGTTCAGCGTGCCGGCAAAAACCAGGCACACGGAAATTACTGAACAAATCAGCTGACGGATCGCCTTAAATACGCTTGTCATTGGCGGGCTCGGCCCTGGTTATCCAACTGGCTCACATCGACGCTCAGCGAAACTGGCTGTCCATTGCGTTCGAGGGTTAGGGTGACTTGGGTGGCATCACTGAGTGTGCTAAAAGCTTCCATGCCCTGAGCTGGATTATTCAGGGCCATGCCATTGATTTCTGTGACCAAATCCCCAGGCCGCAGCCCAAGACTGGCAAAGGCCCGCCGGTCACGGCCCGGGTATACGCGATAACCTTGCAGTTGTCCATTTGGCATGTAGGGCTGCGGGCGGACGATGTCGGAAAAGCGAGCCGCATTCTGTCCCATCAGGTTCTGTACGTTAGTGGGCAGCGCCCTTGCGGCACGGTTGGCGGCCGAACCGGTTCTGGGCCTGGCTGCAGTGCCGCCGACGGACTGCTGCGGCAAGCGCAGCGTTTCGAGGATACCGCCGCGGTTCAATATGACCCGGTCTGGCAGTACCTGATGCAGAACCGCCCCACCAGGAATCGGATCGTCGATGAAAAAGACGTTTTCGTTGCCCGTACCGTCGGCGATGATTGCGTGCGCTTGACTCGCGTCATCGGCTGCGACCGTGCCACGCAGTTGCAGATTCATGCGCGTATCCGGTGCGTTGACGGTTTCCACCGGCGCCGGAGTCGCGTCGGCGGCGCGTTCCCCAACCAGGTGCGGCGCGGCGCTTGCATCGTAATCGGTGGTGGTCCCACGCGATGTTGAGGTGACAGCAGGCACGGTGGATGCGGTCCACTCGACGCCGTCGCCAACCGGAATCAGCAACCAGAATAATTGTGCCAGGTAGTAAGCAATGCCGATCGCCAACAGCGCTGAGACCCAGAACGGCAAACGCAGGCTGGCGCTGGCCGCGAGTTCGGCTGGTGAGTAAGACCGCCACTGCGCGATCTTTTGGGAAAGGTTCACTGCTGCGAGCCTATAGCTGTAGTCCATTACGAGCTGTCGGATCCGGGCCTGCACCGAAACTCCCGGAGCCACCGTTGGTCATAATAAGGCGTCATGCTGGCCGGGCTCAAGCGCGAAACAGCTGTTTTTCCTTAATAAGCATTGAGATGCAGATCAGACTTTACAGCAATTCTGGAAAATGGGCCGCCGAGGCCCTCGATATACTGGATGTGCCCAAGACACCGGGCTGAAACGACCGGCCAGCATACCTTGCCGCCATCCGCAGCTTGCCTGGACGCGGACGGGCGGCGACTTGAGCCGTGTAAATGCCGGTTTCCGCGCTGGCTGGATGGACGGTTCTGGCAAAGCAGGTAAAATGCTGTGAACGCCAATGATTCCGCTAGGGGTGCTGGCAGGCCATGTCGCAAGACCAGAAGAAGGATTTTCTGATCCGACCAGACGATGAACGTGGCCTGGTTCTTGAGGAGGCGAAGCCGAAACTCAAGAAGCCGCCACTGTTCCGCGTCGTGTTGCTCAATGATGACTACACCCCGATGGAATTTGTCGTCGAGGTCCTGGAATTGATATTCGGCATGGACAGGCCCAAGGCGACGCGGATCATGCTTGAGGTACATACCAAGGGCAAAGGCGTGTGCGGCGTTTATACGTACGAAATTGCAGAAACTAAAGTGGCACAGGTCAGCACCTATGCCCAACAAAATCAGCATCCTTTGCTGTGTACAATGGAAGAGAGTTAATTTCGAATGTTAAGCAGCGAACTAGAATTTTGCCTCAACGAAGCATTTCAGAGAGCGCGAACCAGTCACCATGAATTTATGACGGTCGAGCATTTGCTGCTCGCCATCATGGATATTCCGTCGGTCGCCGAGGTACTGAAGGCCTGTGCGGCTGACCTGCCTCGGCTGAGCAAGGAATTGACAGAATTCATCGATGAGTCAACTCCGTTCTTGCCCGAGGAAAGTGAGCAGGAGGTCCAGCCCACGCTCGGATTCCAACGGGTCTTGCAGCGCGCTGTTTATCACGTGCAGTCCGGCGGCCGCAAGGAAGTGACTGGCGTCAACGTGCTGGTTGCGATTTTTGGCGAAAAACAGTCGCATGCGGTGTACCTGCTGGGGCTCCAGGACGTTAATCGGGTGGACATCGTGAACTTCATTTCACACGGTGTCTCCAAGCTCGGTGACGGGAGCACGCCCGAGCCGGATTCGGATGCTTCTGCGGACGAACTCGAAGACGATTCGTCTACCAGCGCGCTGGAACGGTTTGCGACGAATCTCAATCAGAAGGCTGCAGAAGGGAAAATCGACCCGCTGATCGGGCGGGAGTCGGAAATCCAGCGGACAATTCAGGTGTTGTGTCGTCGGCGCAAGAACAACCCGCTTTATACGGGAGAGGCCGGTGTTGGCAAGACGGCGATGGCAGAAGGCCTCGCCAAGAAGATCGTTGACGATGAAGTTCCCGACGTGCTGGAAGGCTGCACAATCTACGCGCTGGATATGGGCGCTTTACTGGCGGGAACAAAGTACCGCGGCGATTTCGAAAAACGCATGAAAGGCGTTTTTACCGAATTATCGAAGGACCCCGGTGCGATCTTGTTTATCGATGAGATACACACCGTGATCGGTGCCGGTGCGGCATCTGGCGGGGTTCTGGATGCGTCGAACCTGATCAAGCCGGTGCTGGCTGGCGGCGAGATGCGGTGCATCGGTTC
>JAUWKW010000090.1 GCA_030614035.1 Chromatiales bacterium
GAGGCCGCCAATTGGCATTGTGCTGACAATACGTTCGCCCAATACGGTAACTTCGCTACCTTTTACCAGCAGGTCCTCGGCCATGATTCGGAATCTAATGCTGTCTTCCGGTGCGCTTTCCGACAGCCGCGCGGACTTCGCTAGTAAGAACTCAGCCCGGTCTTTGCCCAGGGCAATCGCGTTGGGGATTTGCCCGAGGAATAATGCAGCGACGACTGCCAGGCTGATTGCCCAGCCACCCATTAGCAATTGCAGATAAAGCTGGTCGCCCCGTGGGTTGGAGACAATCCGGTAACTTTTGACGAAATAGAACACCGGTGCCGCGACCAGCTTTTTCGGATAAATGGTATCGGCAAGGAAACTAGCTGCAGGCGGCGCAAGGAGTGTCATCGACACCAGGACGACACCCAGCCCGATATAGGCTCTGCGGGCCGTGATCAGCCACAGGCGCAACAGCGCGGGTCGCCGTAACAACAATGGAAATTTGCGGATGCCTTCGCGAACCGATACCAGGAATTTGACACGATTAGCCACGGCGATATTGAGTCCCCTGATCCACAGATTATTGCTCACTAAGGATATATGCGGGACAGGTGGGGGTCGTGTGATGGAGATCACAAAAAAGTGCCGTGAAGCATTATTAATCAGGCTGGAACCCAGTTGTAGAGTGTCCGGGTTTGCTGTCGCAATCAGATTGGGACCGTCATCGCGTTGTAATAGAACAGTCCCATATCCTCATCATTACGATGTGACTTGTTGGTGTATTTGTCAGGCCTATGGGTTTGCAGGCGTGGTCCCCTCGCGTCGGACTCGACCTGCACTTCATGAGTCCTTTCGATACGCGCCGCTTCGTAGCGTGCAAACGCTTCTGTATGGTCTTGTGAGTCTGCCAGACAGCGGGCCAAAACCATGCCGTCTTCGATCGCCATTGCGGCACCTTGCCCCAGAAAATTCAACATGCCGTGCGCCGCATCGCCCATCAGTGTTACGCGCCCTGTCGACCAGCAGGTCATCGGCTTACGAATAAACATGCCCCATTTATAAGAGTTCTCCTCGGGGATCGCGCCCAGCACGGCCCGTGATTCAGCGTGAAAATCGGCATACTCGTGCAGGATCTCTGAAATATCGGCACGATTGGACCAGCCTTCCTCTTCCCACTTTGATGCCTTGACCATTGCGACGCAATTGATCAAATCGTCGCGGCGTGCCGGATACAGATTCATCCAGTGATCCGGGCCGACGGTCATGACCGCACTGTCCCGGATACTTGCGAGATCGACACAGGGATCGTCTTCGAGATCGGCCCAGCGAACCAGGCTGCGGTAGGCGACTTGATTGGTAAAGACGGGCGGATCCGGATTGAACAAGCGGTCACGGACCACCGAATGAATGCCGTCACAACCGATCAAGATATCGGCGCTTGCCGTATTGCCGTTCGCAAAGTTGATGTCAACGCGGTCAACTTGGTCAACGACGTCGGTTACCGCATGATCCACGTGGACGCAGTCCGGATCATTCTTTAGTACCAGCTCGGCCAGGATATCGTGCACGTCCGCGCGATGCGTGAAGTAATAATTGCAGCCATATTTTTGAAGGTAGCCAACCCTGGGTCGATTCAGCAGCACGTCGCCGGTTTTGTAGTGTTTGACAATGGTTCTTTCGGGGATATTGCCAAAACTCGCCAGCGCTTCACCGAGGCCGAGGTGCTCCAGTATTCGTGTTGAATTCGGCGGCAGCGAAATTCCCGCGCCGATCTCACCGAGCATCGCAGCCTGCTCGTAAACCTCCACCTTGAAGCCAAATGACTGCAGTGAGGCTGCCGCAGTCAACCCCCCCAGACCCGCTCCAACAATTGCAATGTTCAGATCTTTCATTGTCCCCTGGTGTGTAGCGGCTGATATGCCCGGTTAGATTATTGGTTTGCAGCCCACCGCTTGCGCCTATACGATAGCACCAGCAGTCGGCTGCCCGAAACCTCGCCTATTGCCTGCACCACAGAATGAAGCGAAGTAGACTGCACAAGCCGGCGTTCACCGCTTGGAAACACATGACGGGAATCGCAAGCGAATAATCGAGAATGCCCCATGGCACATCAGCTTCAACACGATCTGCTGGTCCAACGCACCCACGACGAGCAGAGCCGCCAGGAATACGTCATGTCGCTGCGCCGGCATCTTGCCAGCCGCATTGCGCCTCATTGCGCCGACATGTACACCGATGCCATCAAGTCGGCATTCGAAGAAGAGCATGGGCATGAGCCGGCTAATCGCCCGGAAATGCGCGAAGCAATGCGCAACAGCGATCTGTATCAGTTTTTCAGTGCGATGCAGAGAACGTCGCAAGAACTGATGTGGGATAGTGTCGTCGATTCGGTTGAACGCCAACTCCCGGAGCTGAACGAAAAGGCCAAGCGGATTGCGGGCAAACGCGGTCACGGTGGAACGCTGACGCTGGATCCGGAACTGGAGATCCCCAAATATCTGACCGGCTACGATATCCATTTGCAGCCGGGCGGATACCACATCGATTACGGTGACGACGATGTGGCGGCCGGCGCGCTTTGGGATCGAGCGATCTACCTGTATTCAATGGGCTACACGGGCCCGGAGATGGACTACTGGGGCCAGTCACTGGCGGCGCATTATCGAAAAATGATGCCTGATTCGGACCCGAAACGGATTCTGGATATGGGCTGCACGACCGGCGCCAGCACGATTCCGTGGAAAAAGATGTTTCCAAATGCCGAAGTGCACGGTATTGATATTGGACCTGCACTGCTCCGCTATGGCCACGCCCGGGCGGAATCGATGGGCGTTTGCATCCACTTGAGCCAGCAGAACGCCGAGCAGACCAATTTCGATGACGAGTCGTTCGACGTCGTTGTATCCGGCTTGTTGATGCATGAGACATCCAAGAAAGGCGTCAATCGAATTTTTTCCGAGAGTCGCCGCTTACTCAAACAACAGGGCATCATGATGCACATGGATCCCCCGTTGTTCGCCGAGATGACGCCACTGCGGGCATTTTTGGCCGCGTGGGAAGCCTACAACGTAAACGAAGTCTTCGCCGGCGTCTATCGGGACATGGACCTGGTCGATGAGGCGATCAAAGCGGGCTTCGCCAAGGACAAAGCGAGGCTGATGCAGGTGGAACTGGTAGTCGCTCCGGAATTTCGAAATTACGATACGCCGATTAGCGAATGGCCTGCAGTCGTGGCAGAAAAGTGAGCGGAATGAATCGAATGGTTTGGCGTTGGAGCCCGGTATGCAACACCCGAAGGAAGTAGCAGATCTGAAACGTTTTGATATCCCACCGGTTTTGACCGGGTTTATCGATGGGCGGTCTGTCCCGAAAAGTGCGTCCGCCGAAATCGTCGCATGCATCTCTCCATCCGACGAAACGGAGCTGTTGTCTTTGAACGAGGCAGATGCAAATGAGGTCGATGCGGCAGTTAGCGCAGCGCGGCGTGCGTTTGAGTCCGGCCCGTGGCCGCGAATGAGTGTCGACGAGCGTAAGCGCATATTGAGGCAAATCCGCGACAAAATCCTCGAACACTCCGAGGAATTGGCCTACCTGGAAAGCGCCAACGTCGGTTTGCCGATCCGCAATGTCAAGGCCATGCACATCCCGCGTGCTGCCCGAAATTTTGAATTTTTCGCTGAAGTGGCCAGCCAGGCGGCCGGTCAGGTCTATACCCAAACCAGGCCTTACTTATCCTATGTCACTCGTGAACCGGTCGGCGTTGGTGGCCTGATTGGTCCATGGAATTTCCCGCTGGGGCTGGGCACGATGAAAATTGCGTCGTGCATCGCGTTCGGCAACACATGCGTCATCAAACCATCAGAATATGCACCGCTAACGCTGACGCGCGCGATGGAGTTGATCCACGAAACCGATATTCCTCCCGGGGTCATCAACCTGGTCAATGGGCGCGGCCATGTGACCGGTGAAGCGTTGACTAGCCATCCAGGTGTCGATGTTGTTTCATTTACCGGCGGGACCGTGACGGCCCGGGCGATCATGCGCAGTGCATCGGCGCACCTGAAACCGGTCGCCTTTGAACTCGGGGGTAAGTCAGCAAATATTGTTACCGCATCTGCCGACCTCGAGCGTGCATTGGATGGTTCACTGTCGACGATTTATTCGGATAACGGCCAGCAGTGTCTCGCCGGGTCCCGTATTTTGGTCGAGCGATCTATTGCTGACGAGTTCATACAGAAATTCGTCGAGCGTGCTCGCAGGATTCGTATTGGAAATCCGCTTAGCCCGGACACCGAGTTGGGACCATTGTGTTACGAGGGGCACATGGAGAAGGTTTTGTCCTACGTGGGTATTGCGCAACAGGAAGGTGCTGAACTGCTTACCGGGGGTAAGCGCAGCGACGCGTTCGAGCGCGGCTACTATATCGAACCGACGGCGGTGATGGCGCCGAGCAATAGTACGCGTGTTTGTCAGGAAGAGATTTTTGGCCCGTTTGCGGCGTTTCTGGTATTCGATGACCTGGATGAGGCGATCGACATTGCCAACGACTCGGACTTCGGATTGGTCGCCTTTGTCTGGTCGGAGGACCTGCCAACCGTGATGAAAGCCTCGCAAGGTATTCGGGCCGGCACGATCTGGGTTAACACGCCGACCGCCCGCGACCTGCGTGCTCCTTTCGGTGGCTACAAGGATTCCGGCATTGGTCGCGACGGCGCCAAAGATTGTTTGGAGTTCTTCACTGAGGCGAAGACGACGACCATACCGACCGACAAGTTCCCGATCACCGATTTCGGCAAGGCACAATAGTCATCGGATAGTGCTGCGGGCGTGGGCAACCCTGGCTATAGCGTGATCTGCTCCGCATCCGCGAGGCTCGTAAATAAAGCCTGATCCAGCAGGAATTTTCGCCGCAGTTTGTCGTCGCTGCAAATACGGCGAATTTCCTCCCGATCCTGATGGAGCCACTCTTCGTCGTCCTGCTCCATCCTTTGCTTGTTCTTCATCGACTGCGTCTGAATAAAATCGCGCGTGACGGTTTGCCGTTGTTTTTCGTAAAGATCGAGCAACGAAATATCAGCACCTTGATTGAGTATCTGGTCCAGTTTATCGCAGAGGTTCCACGCATCGTGTATGCCGCTGTTCATACCGAACCCGCCGAGAGGATTATTCAGATGCGCCGCATCCCCGGCCAGCAATACCCGGCCTACGCGATAGTTTCTGGCGACCCGCTGGTGAATTCGATAAATGACCCGATGCTCCGATGCGATCGTCTCTTGAGTGCCGGTGACGTCCCCAAGCACGTGATCCTTGAATTCATCCGAAAGCAGATACTCGTCGCTGGCATCTTTCGGTGCAGGCACCAGCACCCGCCAGTAGTCCGGCGTACGCAATAACAGCACCCAGGCTGCCGGATCGGCAATGTAATTGACATTGCTCAGGCCATCGAAATGCCGCTCCACCGGATAAGTGGTGCTCAGCGTGACAAATCTTTCCGGGTAGGTGAAACCTTCGAAGCCGATTTTCAGTTTTCTGCGAACGATACTGTCGGCGCCTTCCGCCCCAATGACATAATCGGCCCTGAAGAATTCGGTCCCGTCCTGATGTTCTGCGACAACGGTGACCCCATCGGCGTTTTGATCGACATCTATGACCTCGTGCGAAAAATGTAAACTTGCATGTGGCTCATCGGCGAGAAGTTCGCATAAGTGTTGCGTGAATTTGAACTGCTCGTACTGCAGCCGATACGGAAACTCGGTGGTATCCGATAGCTCGGTCAGGTCAAAACTAAACACCTCCGGTGAACGGCGGTCCCGGTATTGATAGACCGGGCAGATGAGGCCGTGCTTGACCATACGATCGGCGACCCCAAGTTCCGCCATCATCTCAAGTGTTGGGGGGTGCCACGTTGAAGCACGTAGATCCTTGGCCCAGGTTGGCAATGCCTCCAGCAGGATAACCTCGATACCCTGTCTGGCGAGGCAAACAGCGGCCACGGTCCCGACTGGACCTGCGCCTGCAACGATGACTTGTGCGCTTTCCATGTAACGAATCTTGCGGTGGCGTCTATATTAACTTGGTTTTCCTGTCAGCTTGTCCGTACCTTTAAACCCTTTACCGATGCATCGGGGACAGTTAGCCTGTTGCCGTTATGAAATAACGTTGGCGGTCGAGCCGGGGACAGCCAGTATCTGAATTTCGGCGCGAAACATGAGCAAGCTAAACGGCAAAGTCATCATCGTCACCGGCGCCAGCCGCGGTTTGGGCGAGGCGATGGCCGTGGGTTACGGTGAGGCAGG
>JAUWKW010000230.1 GCA_030614035.1 Chromatiales bacterium
CGCCCGTCGGCCAGCTGCGCCATTCGGGATCTCCCTGAGCATAGGCGGGTCCAACAGAAATTAGCACGAGCGTGAGAGGAATGATCAGCAAGCGACGCCGCATTGGAACTCTCCATTAACCCAGCCTGTTTGTCCGTACAAGGCTCGCACAGTTCACGCGTTGCAACAGCCAGCCGTGCTGGCGTGGATCGGCTTACGGATATGGTTGTTCTTATGAGCGTGCTGGATACCCGAGCGCCCAGGCGGTCATTGCGTTTCGTCAGCTTTTTGCCCGCAGCGCCTCGAGTTTCTTGCCGACGGCATCGGGCGTGCCGGTGCCCCGCGCAAGCAGCTTGTAGAACACCGGTACCACGAACAATGTAAACGCTGCCGCCATCGAAACGCCCCAGAATATGATGATGCCCAGCGTGCTGCGACTCTCCGATCCCGGCCCCGAAGCCAACATCAGCGGAATCGAGCCCATCAGCGTCGCAACAGTCGTCATGACGACGGGCCGGAAACGAATTCGCGCACCGTCCAAAATAGCCTGCGTGAATTCCACTCCCCGATCACGCAGCTGGTTGATGAATTCGACAATCAACACACCGTTCTTGGCCGCGATCCCGATCAACATGATGACGCCAATCTGGCTGTAAATATTCATCGTCTTGCCGGTCAGGTACAAGCCCAGCAGTCCCCCTGCCAGGGCCAGCGGCACCGTGACCATGATGACCAACGGGTGCACAAAGCTTTCGAACTGTGCCGCCAACACCAGGAACACGACCAGCAGCGCGATACCGAAGGTGAAATAGGTTGCCCCTGCCGTCTCCTTGTATTCGAGCGACTCACCTTTGTAATCGATGCGCGCCGTCGACGGTAATTCGCTACGGACGATATCCTCGAGGAATTCCAGCGCGTCACCGAGCGCATAGCCCGGCGCCGGTGTTGCGGTAATCGTGATAGCGCGCAATCGGTTGTAGCGATTCAGCGACCCGGTCCCGGCCATGTCCTCGGTCGTGATCAGATTCGACAACGGAATCAGGGTGGGATTGCGTCCGGTGCCGCGAACATAAATGTTCGTCAAATCGGTAGCCGTTGCCCGTTGCTCCTCTTTGGCCTGGAGCACGACATCGTATTCTTCACCGTCGATGACATAGCTCCCTACGGCCCGTTCGCCCATCATCGTTTGCAGCGTTTCGCTGATCGTTCGCACCGACACGCCCATCGCGGCGGCGCGGTCCTGGTCTATACGCACCATCAATTGCGGCTGGGTTTCCTTTAGATCCGAATCGACCCGCGTCAGGCGGGGATTTTCGGCTGCCCGCTCCAGGATCACGTCACGCCAGCGCGCGAGCTCTTGGTAGTCCGTTCCACCAAGCACGAACTGGACTGGCTGCCCTCCGCCATGGCGCGAGATACCCGAGCGCATGAACGTAAACACGCGGACCTCGGGGATCTCGTTCCAGGCGGCAGCCATTCGTCGCGTGACGACAGCAGTCGGTATCTCCCGCTCACTCCATGGCGCCATACTCACAATTATGATCCCACCACTCGGTGCGGTCGAACCCCAGCTGGGAGATCTAAGCAGCGCACGCTGGATAACGCCGGACTCGACCAACGGCATCAGCGGAGCCTCGAGCTTTTCGATCTGCTCTTTCATGTGGCTCAGCGTGGTCCCTTCGGCAGCGCGCATGATCGCGAAAAATATGCCCTGGTCCTCCTGCGGTGCGTACTCCTCCGGCATCTGTTGATAAAGCACATAGACGCTTGCCGCGATGCCCAGCATGATGACGATGATCAGCGCCGGTACCTTGAGGCTGGCCGTCAGAGCACGCTCGTAAGCGGACGCGAGCCGGTCGAATCCACGGTCCAGCATCCGTGTGCCACGATTTTCCAGGTCGGCAGGACGCAGCAATTTGGAGCACATCATCGGTGCCAGTGACAAGGCCAGAACGCTCGAGAAAATCACCGCCGCAACAACAGTGATGGCGAGCTCGGAAAAAATGCGGCCGATGTTGTCCTGCAGGAATGCGATCGGCGCAAACACGGCGATAACGACGGCGGTCGTCGCAATCACGGCAAAGGCGACCTGACGCGTGCCATTGAATGCAGCCAGCAACGGAGCCTCGCCTCCCTCGATACGCCGATGCACGTTTTCCAGCACGACGATCGAGTCGTCGACCACCAGCCCGATCGACAGTACCAACGCCAGCAGTGTCACGAGGTTGATCGTGTAGCCGAACACGGCCAGGACGATGAAAGCTGCGGTCAGACAGATTGGGATCGTCGTAACCGGTATCAGCATGGCCCGGAAGCTGCCAAGAAAAGCAAAAATCACCAGGCCAACCAGAACGGTCGTGATTGAAATTGTCAGATAAACCGATTTGATGGCTTCCCGAATAAACACGGAATCGTCGGCGTTTTTGGTCACCACCATACCTTCCGGCAGATCGGCATTAATGCGCTCGATCTCTTCATTGATGCCGTTGATGACTTCGACCGTATTGGCGGTCGATTGTTTGATCACACCAAAAGCCACGGTATCGGTAAAGTTGGTTCGGAATACCGTGCGTGTGTCGCGGGGCGCCACTTCCACGTCAGCGACTTCGCCAAGACGCATGATGTGGCCATCCCTACCCCGGCCGATGACGAGTTGCCGAAACTCGTCAGCTGTTTGGAAATTCCGCGCGACACGAACCTGAAATTCGCGGTCCCGGGATTCGACCCGGCCCGCCGGCAGCTCGATATTTTCACGGCGCAGAGCATCCTCTATCTCAGTAACAGTCAGGTTCCGCGCAGCCAATGCGACCCGATCCAGCCAGATGCGCATTGCCGGTCGGCCCAGCCCATTCATATTTATCTGAGAGACGCCGGGCACGACCGCAAGGCGGGGACGAACGTAACGCTCGGCATAGTCCGTCAACGCCATCAGGCTCATGTTCGGACCGATAAAGTTCAGATACACGATCGGCAAGGCGTCCGCATCCTGTTTGGCAACCACCGGTGCATCCATGTCGTCGGGTAATCGCCAGGCGACACGTCCGACCCGGTCGCGCACATCATTGGCGGCTTCGTCGCTATTTCGATCGAGGTTGAATTCCACCGAACTCATCGCCATGCCGTCGACCCTGCGCGCGGTGCTGCTCTTCACGCCTTCGATACCGCTGACCTCACTCTCAACGATTTGGGTGATGCGGCTTTCGACGACTTCCGCCGATGCGCCCGGGTATCCGATGTTGACCGAGATGATCGGCGCTGAAATATCCGGATACTCGCGCACTTCCAGTACATTGAAGG
>JAUWKW010000118.1 GCA_030614035.1 Chromatiales bacterium
GGCTGATGTAACTGATCCGGTATCAATTGCAAATGTGTTTAGTAGAAAGGTTGATGTCGTCATTTCGTGTCTGGGCTGTCGCTCAGGTTTGGCCCGAGACTTCGACGCAATAGACTACAAAGCTACGCTCAATGTCCTTAATGCTGCCAAAGAAAATGGAGCAGCAAAATTCATTCTCTTGTCAGCGATCTGTGTAAGAAAACCAGACCTGCCGCTCCAGCTTGCCAAGCTGAAAATGGAGGATGAACTGATTCGCTCTGGAATTGATTACGCCATCGTAAGGCCGACAGCGTACTTTTGGGTTTTCGATGCTCAGTCTGGGATGATTGAAAAAGGAAAACCAGGCTTCCTGATAGGGAGCGGCGATCAGGCCAGTCATAATCCAATCGCCAAAGAAGATTTAGCCGAATTCATGGTTGGCTGTATTGATAGTAGTGAGCGCATAAACCGGATTCATATCATCGGTGGACCAGAGGTTTCCGAGAATATCGTTACTTATAGAGATTCTCTTATGATGAAATTCGAATCCATGGGTAAAGAACCGAAGTTGATTAGAATTCCCAGCTGGCTGTACATGACCGTAATCCGAATAACGAGATTTATCGGCCTCTTCGTCAGGAAGATCGGTGTCTTTTCGGAGTTCTTGCATATTACCTACTATTACACTCATAACGATATGCGGGCTCCTGGCTATGGCTCTATAACGCTCAGGCAACACCTGACGGATACAACGAGAGAAGTAAAAACATAGCCAATTATTTCGTCGGGTCGTCCAGTGCCTGGGCCGGCGGAAGAGGGCGCATCGGAGTAGAGTCTGGCGCCGTTCTTTCGGACGCGTTTTTGGGATCGGACAGCGGCTGCGTGACTGCAGGGGTCCAACAGCCAAGCGCTTGGCTCTGTCTCGTGATCTTCAGTGCGATAAACGGAAAAGCCGCGCGGGAAGTAGCTGCTAAATTATTCCTTCTTCTTTCAAGGCCGACATTTCGGCCGGGCTCATACCCAACAACTCACCGAAAATCTCATCGTTGTGCGAACCAACTTCCGGGCCGGCCCAAATGGTCTGGCCAGGCGTTTCGCTCAGCTTCGGCACGATCGCGGGTATCGTCAGCGGCTTCCCGTTGACATCAACCCTTTCGAATAATTCGCGCGCCTGGAAATGTGCGTCCTTGAACATGTCGGCGACGCTGTAAATCGGGCCCGACGGCACTTCCGCTTCCTCCAGTTGTTCGAGAACCTGATCCGAGGTCAAAGAGCCTGTCCACTCGATAATTGCCGCGTCAAGTTCGGCTTCATGTTCAACCCGTCCCGCGTTATCGGCAAAACGGGGGTCGTCCGCCATTTCTGGCCGTCCCATTGCGCGCATCAGCCGTTGAAAAATTGTGTCTCCATTGCCACCGATAATGACGTGCTTGTCGTCTCCGCACAGATAGGTGTTGGTCGGAACGATGCCGGTCAGTGTCGAGCCGGACGGCTGACGAATCTCGCCGAGACGGTCGTATTCCGGAACGACCGATTCCAGCATATTGAATACGGCTTCGTAAATTGCCACGTCGATAATCTGCCCGCGATGCTCCGGGTCCTGAAGTTTGCTGATACAGGCCATCAGGATTCCCAGGGCGGCATGCATCGCCGCCAGCGTGTCGCCCATGCTCAGGTTCGGTCGCACCGGTGGCCGATCTGGAAATCCGTTGATGTAGCGGAAACCGCCGACTCCTTCGCAGACCGATGCAAAGCCCGGCCGGGATGCATAGGGGCCGGTCTGGCCGTATCCAGAAATTCGTGCATAGATCAGGCCGGGATTGTCGCCCATCAGATCATCCGGACCCAGGCCCCAGCGTTCCATCGAACCGGGTCTGAAGTTTTCGATCAGCACGTCCGATTCGCTGGCGAGCTGCCGCACGATCCCGCGGCCTTCCTCGCTGCGCAGATTAACTGTCACGCACTTTTTGTTGCGGGCAACGCTGCGCCACCACAGCGACGTACCTTCGTCGAGCAAACGCCAGGTCCGAAGTGGATCACCTTCGCCAGGCCGTTCGACCTTGATAACTTCGGCGCCGTAGTAGCCCAATAGGCAACCCGTGAATGGTCCGGCGATCAATTGGCCGAGTTCCAGGACGCGTATGCCCGCCAACGGGCCAGGGTGTTCTGATTTTTCAGTCATTTCTTATTGTTATGGATGAATCTCGTACCCGATTCTAATCCATTGAGGGCCTGTATAACCAGAGCCAGCGCATCGGCTGTGTTGATCCCGCAGTCCCGCTCGCGCGCGGGACTGCTCAATCGAAATATGTCAGAAAAAACTGCGCGACTTCGCTGCTCGCTTGTTCCGCCTCGGGCAGGTCCGGATGATCATGCCAGCCATGCCACATACCCTCCCAGACGTCCAGCGTGACGTTAACACCGTCGCCGCGAGCGCGGCGCGCCAGGCGCACCGAATCACTGAGCAGCTTTTCCCGGGTGCCAACCTGGATTAGCAGCGGCGGAAACGCATGGTAATCGGCATAAACCGGCGAGATCAGCGGGTGGTCCAGCGGCTCGTCCCCCGCGTATAGCAGGTTGCGGCCGCCGCCGCTGCTGCGCAGCACCGGGTCGAAATCGGCCAGCGTGGCGCGCGTGTCGCCGCGGCCGGTAATGTCGGTCGACGGCGATAACGCCGCCACCGATGCAGGCAACGGCATGCCGCTATCCCGAAGGTGCAAAGTCAATGCAAGCGCCAGACCCCCGCCGGCGGAATCGCCATAGACCGCTATATCCCCGCCCCGGTACCCATTATCGAGAAGCCAGCCGTACGCAGTAGCCGCATCGTCCAAAGCGGCGGGGAAAGGGTGTTCAGGCGCCAAACGGTAGTCAACTGACAGGACCGGGATTCCGGCTGCTGGCCCAATTCGCAGCGCGCTGCCAAGATTGGTTTCGGCCGAACCAATGATGTAACCGCCACCATGGAGATAGAGGATGACCTTGTCCGTCCGGCGGGTTGCGGGTGTCTTGATCCAAAATGCCGGCACGCCGTTCAGATTCTGTTCGACCAGTTCAAAGTCCGAAGATATCTCTTCGGCATAAGCACGGAACATGCGGCCAAGCATGTTGCGAATCCGTTCCAGTCTCTCCGGATCGCCTGCGTCGCCGGCCGGGACCGAACCGATTTGCGCCCGGGCATAGAATGCCTGCGCCTGCTCACTAACGGTCGCAGGGATCAGTGGCGGCGCTTGTTCCTGATCGTTTGTTGTCTGGGATTGCACTGGCGTCCCTGGCCCGGTAAGCGCCAGCAGCACCAGCAACAGGCCATATCCGGTAAGTCTCTGCTTGGGTTCATTCATCGCGTATCGATTCCATTGTTATTGGTGCGCTGACGGTGGCGACGCCGCCACCCGGCTGAGCGCATTGTTGTTTCGTAAGCCTACCATCGGTTGAACTGCGTTGCGTTTGCCATCCTCCCTGTAGGCAAAAAAATGCTACGGTTGCAACAAACCGAATAACCATCTGCAACAGCAACTCGCGATATCACCGGAAACGAAGCGGGGGGAACGATGACAGAGCAGAATGAATGGTCGTGGTGCCCACGTCAGGCCCGTCGCGACTTGCTGAAATTCCTGTTGAGCTCGCCGCTGCTGGGCACCGCCATGGCGCATGACGAAGTCGACGCGTTAATCGCTGAAATTACAAACCCGCGACGCGCGACAAATGTTATGCAATTTCAGGATGTCGCCCGACTGAAGTTAACCCCGGAGATGTACAACTTCATTGCGGACGGTTCGGACGACATGAAAACGCTCCGGGCAAACCGGGCCGCTTTCGATGCCATCGAGATTCGTGCGCGCCGTTTGATCGACGTGTCCGAGATCGATACCACCATCGAAATTTTCGGCCAGCAAATGAAAACGCCGATCATTCTTGCGCCGGTCGGCGCTCAGGGACAAATGCACCCGGATGGCGAATTGGCATCGGCGCGGGCTGCCAAATCGAGACAACATGTCATGATCGCTTCGACGATGACGAGTTACAGCGTCGGCCAGATTGGTGCCGAGGCCCCGGGCCTGACCTGGTTTCAGCTGTACCCGATGCCGGACCGGTCGGTCACGCAACAATTGCTGGCCAAAGCGGATGCTGCAGGTGCCCGGGTGGTTGTCGTGACGATCGACGGCCCAACGCTGGGCAATCGCGAAAGTCAGAAAGCGTTCTTCCGGCGGGCAACCGGCAGCTCGCGATCCCGGCTGGGCAATATGGAAGGGATCGAAGGCAAGTTTCGCGTAGGCGATCCGTCGCTGACCTGGGATTACATCGCATGGTTGCGTGACAACACGGACAAGCCGATTGTTTTGAAAGGCATCGTCACCCGCGAAGATGCCCGTTTGTGTCTCAAGTACGGTGTCGATGGATTGGTCATTTCCAACCATGGTGGCCGCCAGGAGGAAAGCAATCGCGGGACCCTGGAATCGCTGCCGGAGATCGTCGCGGTCGTCGACGGTCGGTTTCCCGTACTGATCGATGGCGGCTTCAGGCGGGGTACCGACATGCTCAAGGCGCTGGCGCTGGGCGCGAACGCAATATGCATTGGCCGTGCCTATATCTGGGGTCTGGCGGCGTTCGGACAGGAGGGCGTTGAACGGGTTCTGGACCTGTTAACGGTCGAGCTCATGCGCATCATGAAATATACCGGCACGACTTCCATCGCCGAAATCGGGCGCAGCCATGTTCAAGCCAAAGACTGGCCGGCAGCTATCGGTCCCGATTGAAGAACCGGCCGGGTCCGACGCAGGGCTGAGCCACTCGCGTCAGACCGCGAATTGAAAGCCGGACCCGCCGTTACTCCGCCAGGGCAAGCGGTATGACCTGGGACAAGTCGTAATCGATAATTGCGTCGAGCTTGTTTTCGATCTGGAAATATCTCAGCGTCTTCTTTTGCGACAGAATCTTCCGGAATTCGCGCAGGTATTTCTCATTCAGTCTGAGTTCTTCTTTTTGAATCTTGAAGTATTCGTCGACGAGCGTTTTTGCCTGCTCTTCCGACAGACCGTCGAAGTTGTCCCGAAACTCCGTCAACATTTTCATCGTGCGATCGACCATTGAGGCGCGGTCATTCTGGAACTGGCGATACAGCGGCCAAAACACGTCGCTTTCCGCAGCCGTCAACGCCAGGTTTTCCGTCACAATAGCCTGCCGGTTGGTGCGGATCTGTGCCAGCATCAACTCAATTTCGTCGCGTTCCTGCTGCGCGAATGTCTCGCCGGCATATCCAGCCAGGACCACCGCCGCCAGAAATACCAGAGCAGTTGTTATTCGTTGCATTCTGTTAGCGCCCCTCGTCCGTCATACATTCTGCGGCCGTTGCAGGCGCGCCAGTCTGCCTAGTTCGACCGGGCTTGTCCAACGTCGTGATAAGAAAGAAGCCGCGGCCCGTCAAAATAATCCTTTTCGAGCTCGACGAACTTGAATCCGGCGGCTTCGATCAGTTCGTCGATAGCCCGGTTCAAAAAACAGCCTGCGAGCGGACGAAATACTGGTAACAATCGGTC
>JAUWKW010000146.1 GCA_030614035.1 Chromatiales bacterium
CGACTTCGATGCTGTGCTTTTTTCGCAGGTCGAGCTTAGGCGGATCGTCCAGTTCATAGATTTCACCGTCGATGCGGGCCCGCACGAACCCCTGCGTTCTGAGGTCGGCCAGTAGCTGGACGTGCTCGCCCTTGCGTTCATTGACCACCGGGGCCAGCAGCATCAAGCGGGTCTCAATGGGCAAGGCCAGAACCTGGTCAACCATCAGGCCGACTGTCTGTGCCGTCAGGTCATTGCCATGGTCCGGGCAGCAGGGCCGGCCAGCCCGGGCGTACAGCAAACGCAGATAATCATAAATTTCCGTGACGGTGCCGACCGTGGATCTGGGATTATGTGAAGTGGATTTCTGTTCGATGGAGATTGCCGGTGAAAGGCCTTCTATATGATCCACATCGGGTTTTTCCATCATCGACAGGAATTGCCGCGCATAGGTAGATAGCGATTCAACATAACGTCGCTGACCCTCGGCATAGATGGTGTCGAAGGCGAGAGAAGACTTCCCGGACCCCGACAGGCCCGTGATGACGATCAGCCGGTCGCGCGGCAGATCGACATCGATGTCCTGCAGGTTATGGGTTTTGGCGCCCCGGATGCTGATGTGCCGCATTGTTTAGGCCTGACTGGAAACAAACTCTCTAATATACGGTCTTTCGCCAGGTAAACCCAAACCGTTCCGGTGCCGGACGCCAACGCCGTTGGCGCGTGGCCGGCCCCACGCGGTGGCGGCGGCTCGAATGCCAGACTTCGATCTGCACGAACGCGCCGGAATTCTGCGTGTCTTTTATGGCGAGTGCGCATACAATATGCGCCCCTGCCCGTTCTAAGGGCAGGAAACACAACAACTAAACAGCCTCTCGGAGGGGGTCGCCATGGCGCGCGGTGTCAATAAAGCGATTTTAATCGGCAACTTGGGTGCCGATCCCGATACCCGCTACATGCCCAGCGGCTCGGCGGTAACCAACTGCCGGATTGCAACCACTGAGGCTTGGAAAGACCGGGAGACGGGCGATCAGCAGGAACGCACGGAATGGCACAACATCGTGTTTTTCGGCCGGCTTGCGGAAATTGCCGGCGAATACCTGCGCAAGGGCTCCCAAGTCTACATAGAAGGTAGGCTGCGCACGCGCAAGTGGCAGGATCGCGAAGGAAATGACCGCTGGACCACCGAGATAAATGCCGACCAGATGCAGATGCTGGGTGGGCGACCGGGGGCCGGTGCACCGGCCGCGACGCCACCTTCCCGCTCTGAGGCTCCGGCGCCCGCGCCCGCGCCGGCAGCGGCCCAGGCAGAAGATTTCGAAGACGACATACCGTTCTAGAATCCCGATAAGTCGGACCCCCCGGCCGAGCGACCGTGCGGCGCACCTAGTCGTGTGTGCCGATTTTTTATCTCTGCAGATACATGAAGGTTTGAACAGGAACTTGATTAATGGGCGCATTTAAAGAGCCGCACGGTGGTGAGCTGAAGCAGCTGTACGTTAGTGAAGCGGCCGGCGAAAAGATGAAAGACCAAGCCCAGGACTTCAAATCCTGGGACCTCACGGAGCGTCAGGCCTGTGATATTGAGTTGATTCTGAACGGCGCGTTCTCGCCACTCGAGGGGTTTCTGACCCGTGACGAATATGATGGCGTCCTCAACGACATGAGGCTGCCAACGGGCGTTTTGTGGCCGATTCCCATCACGCTGGATGTCAGCGAAGAATTTGCCGGCGAACTCGAAAAGGGTGAACCTATCGCGCTCCGGGACCGTGAAGGCGTATTAATCGCCACGCTGGAGGTCGCCGATATATGGACTCCCGATAAAGCCGAGGAAGCGCGCCAGGTTTTCGGCACCGAAGATCCGACGCATCCGGCAGTTCATTACCTGATGGAGCGCGCCGGACCGGTCTACATCGGCGGACGTTTGACCGGCATTGAACCCCCCACGCACTATGACTTCAAGCTGCTGCGTGATTCGCCCGCTGAATTGCGCGGCCGGTTTCGCAAACTCGGCTGGCGCAAGGTGGTTGCCTTTCAGACGCGCAATCCGATGCATCGCGCACATCAGGAACTGACCATTCGCGCGTCGCGTGACAACGAAGCGAACCTGCTGATTCAGCCGGTCGTCGGTATGACGAAGCCCGGAGATGTCGATCACTACACGCGGGTGCGCTGCTACGAACATATTCTCGAGCAATATCCCGAGCAGACGACCACGCTGAGCCTTTTGAATCTGGCAATGCGAATGGCAGGCCCGCGCGAAGCTGTTTGGCATGCGATTATTCGCAAGAACTATGGCTGCACTCACTTGATCGTTGGGCGCGATCACGCCGGGCCAGGCGTTGATTCGAACGGCGAGCCGTTTTACGGTCCATACGACGCGCAGGAACTGCTCAGGACTCATCAGGAGGAGCTGGACATCAGCATGGTGCCGTTTCAGCACATGGTGTACGTCGAGGACATGGCTCAGTATGTGCCGGCCGATGAAACCACGCCTGATCAAAAGGTTTTGGACATTTCCGGTACAGAATTTCGTCGACGCTTGCAGGAAGGTCTCGACATACCGGAATGGTTCTCCTATTCAAAAGTCGTTGAAGAACTGCGCAAGTCCTACCCCCCCCATCACAAGCAAGGTTTCACCGTGTTTTTTACCGGCCTTTCCGGCTCGGGCAAGTCGACCATCGCCAATGCGCTTTTGATCAAACTGCTTGAAAACGGCGGTCGGAGCGTGACGTTGCTCGATGGAGACATTGTCCGAAAAAACCTGTCCAGCGAATTGGGATTCTCACGGGAACACCGGGATCTGAACATACAGCGCATCGGTTTTGTCGCCAGCGAGATAACCAAGAACGGGGGCGCCGCCATTTGTGCCCCTATTGCGCCTTATGCGGAGCCGCGGAAGACGGTGCGGGAAATGATCGAGCCTCACGGTGGATTTCTGGAAATACACGTAGCGACGCCGCTGGAAGTCTGCGAAGAGCGTGACCGCAAAGGTCTGTATGCCAAAGCGCGTGCTGGAATCATCAAGGAATTTACCGGAATCAGTGATCCATACGAAGAGCCGGAAAGTCCGGAACTCAGAATCGATACTGTCGGCCTTCATCCTGAGCTTGCTGCCCACCGTATTTTCGTCAAGCTGGAAAGTCTTGGCTTCATACGCTAGGCTGATTTGATCTGATATGAGGGCAGCAGTACGGAGGGGGCAACGGGCTACCTGGTTATGCCAGGCAAGTTATATATAAAAACCTTTGGGTGCCAGATGAACCAGTACGACACCAGCAAGATGGTGGACGTACTGCGTGAGAGTCACGGTTTGGAGCTGACTGATCATCCCGAGCAAGCAAGTGTTCTTTTATTGAATACCTGTTCGGTGAGGGAAAAGGCACAGGAAAAGGTATTTTCGTTGCTGGGACGTTGGCGTCAGTGGAAACGCTCGAACCCGGACCTCGTAATTGGTGTTGGTGGTTGTGTCGCCAGCCAGGAGGGGGCGGCGATCGTAGCGCGTGCCCCATTTGTTGATCTCGTCTTTGGTCCTCAGACGCTGCATCGTTTGCCAGAGATGCTCGACGAATTTCGTCAGCACGGCAGGCCTGTCGTCGACGTTAGTTTCCCCGAGATCGAAAAGTTCGACAAGTTGCCCGAACCCAGGGCAGTCGGTGCAACCGCGTTTGTTTCGATAATGGAAGGTTGCAGCAAGTATTGCAGCTTTTGTGTCGTTCCCTACACGCGCGGCGAGGAGATCAGCCGGCCGTTGGACGATGTTGTCGCCGAGATTCTGCAACTGG
This sequence comes from Chromatiales bacterium, assembly GCA_030614035.1. GTDB lineage: Bacteria > Pseudomonadota > Gammaproteobacteria > Steroidobacterales > JAPUGB01. The sequence continues at coordinate 3,765 of JAUWKW010000146.1, forward strand.
CCGAGCAAGGCGTCAAAGAAGTGACCTTACTCGGTCAAAATGTTAACGGCTACCGTGGGCGTCGGCACGACGGGAAAACAGCAGATTTGGCTACCTTGCTTCACTATGTTAATGCGATCGACGAGATTGAGAGAATACGGTTTACGACGTCCCATCCGCTGGAGTTCAGTGATCGTCTGATACAGGCTTACGACCAGGTGCCAAAGCTTGCCAACTACCTGCATTTGCCGGTGCAGAGTGGTTCCGACCGTGTACTCGCGCTAATGAAACGCGGCTACACGGTATTGGAGTACAAGCAGAAAATTCGTCGACTGAGGGCGATCAGGCCCGATATCAGCTTGTCCACAGACATCATCGTTGGTTTCCCCGGCGAAACGGAAGACGACTTTATCGCGACGATGAACCTGGTCGCCGACGTCGGTTTCGACCAGTCTTACAGTTTCATCTACAGCCCGCGACCCGGCACGCCCGCGGCCACGATGCCTGACGACACGCCTGCCGACCGTAAACAACAGCGTCTCGCGGCGCTTCAGCAACGACTATCCATGCAGGCCATGGCAATCAGCGAGAAAATGATTGGTTCGCAGCAGCGAGTGCTGATTGAACGTCCATCCAAGAAAAATGAGCAGCAACTCGCCGGCCGAACCGAAAACAACCGATGGGTGAATTTTGACGGTAGCCACGAACTCTTAGGCCAGTTTGTCGATGTCCGGATCACCGAAGCGTTACCCAATTCCTTGCGCGGTCGTTTAATGTCCAAGGTTGCCTGATCGAAAATTTCTGATAGGAGTACCAACACCACTTGAACGCTGTCACAGAAACCCAGGAATTACTTCTGGAGCCCGTGGATAATCGGATGCTGGCGAATTTATGCGGACAATTCGACGAACACCTCCGTCAAATCGAACAGCGGCTGGGAGTGCATATCAGCAATCGCGGCAACCACTTCAAAATCATCGGGCCACAACAGTCATCCCGGGCTGGCGCCAGAGTTTTACGTGAACTCTACGAAATGGCCGGCGCCGAACAACTGGACCCGCAGCAAGT